>JAQUIZ010000069.1 GCA_028683355.1 Fermentimonas sp. | reverse complement strand
ACTGACCAACTTTATATGAAGACTGCATTTTCAAAGGGGAACACATTCCTTTTAAATAATCCTCCCTTGCAGTTTCTACTTTTCCTATTTTACAACCTGCTTTTCTAAGATGATCGGCTAAAGTTTCACCTAAAAGCAACCCTGGATCAGGTATATCTCCTTTTATACTGAATGATGTTCTTCCACCCGGAATATTGCCTCTTACTGCCCTGTCGTAAGAAAACGGGGCACCGTAGATATATCCGTTATCACGACCAGTATTGTTTAGTCTGAGCTCGTTCCGGAAAGTCAGACCTTTTATTTCCGGTTCTGTTCTAAGTATAACCGGACAACTATTTTTATCGACTGTATTAAAAAACAGGCGGTAACTATTGTCAAATATACTTATTCCATACGTACCCGATGCATAATAATTACCAAGATCGATCCATGTCCACTCAGGCGAAACACCCTCATATCCAAACAGATCATCTACTACATACAATGAGTAGTTCCGATCTTTTGAAAGGGACTTATTTAGCAACTGTACGCTATTCACAAAGAAGCCATTACGGTTTTCACTAAACACCTCACTGCCTAAAGTCGGATCTCCAGCCCCTATAACTAATATTCGTGATGGATCATTAGCATCAAGCGCAACTTCCGTTCTGTATCTGTAATTATCACCTAAAGTCTCAATCGCTGTGGCAGTTGTAATCAATTTTAACACCGAAGCCGGGGTAAGTGATTTCTCTGCATTATGTGAAGCAACACTCCTGCCTGTAGAAATATCCACTACAGAGATACCTACGGATGCATGTTTTAATAAGGGATTATTTACAAGCTGCTGCACTGCTGGTTGTGAGAAAGTAATGCAACTGACTAAAATTAAAATTGTTGTATATAATGTTTTAAGCATAGTTAATTATTTGAGTAGTTTTTTGTGCTCTGTCTAAATTCAGTATTTCCTCTTTTAATAGAACATCAATTAGCCTTTTATTAATTAGTTATTGTTTTCTCCAAGCAGTTCGTCCAGTCTAACAAAACTATAACCTCTGTTTTTCAGTTCGGTTACCAAATCATCCATACGATCATAAAGCTTATCAGTGCGTCCAGGGTCTGTACCAATATGTATCAGAAGAATAAATCCATTTAGTCCATATTCATCCTTTTCTTCAAACCTTAGAATATTTTTATAGATCGTTTCAGAGGAGAGGTAGTTATTCATGTCAGGCGTCGTATAATCTGCATTTGAGGTAGTTCCCGGTGTAAAATTCACAATCACTACTCCCATATTTTTTGCCCATTCACTTATTTCACTGTTATACCATTCGTAAGGTGGCATAAAATATCGGGGCGATTCAATAGATAAACCAATACTGTCCATTACCAGATAATTATCTCTTAAGTCCTTCTCGAACTGAATCCTGGTAATAAGTGTAGAATCACGCTTTGTCCAATCGGCATAAAGCAGATGCTTGTCTGAATGGGGTGCCATGTAATGCCCATACTCCTGAAGCTGTCGAGAAATTTCAGGGTATTTTCTGTAAAAATCACCCGTCAGGAAAAATGTGCCCTTAACATCATGCTTTTTTAGAGTGTGAATGATAGTTTCTGCACCATCTGCAAACTCATGCCCTGTAAATACCAATGACAGCTGTTTATTATCTCTTTCTCCACGAACTATTCCACCTTCAACTATTGTTTTTTTATCATCTAAATCTAAGTAGTCAATTTGATTAACACTTTTATAGGATTTCTGTGAGTATAATACTGAGGTGAAAAGTGATAGAATCAGAGTAAATAAAATATTTTTCATAGACCTGATATTATTAAACACAAATATAGCAATTAAAAATTAATAAGGAATTTACAATAAAAGGACTTTACAAGATTCCTACTTAGTCCTGACAAACTTCTAATTTATATAAGGGATATTAGGAGTTGGTTAGGAGTTTGTATGAACTTTGTTAGAATTTAATATGTCTGTTTTGTCCTGAAATAGAAATTATCTTACACATAGTATAAATTTAAAACAGATGTTTTATCCTGAAATGGGTATTGAACAAAAAAAACCTGCATAATTAAATATGCAGGATCTGAATTAAGAGAAATAATTTATTTAAAACTTATAACCGATAGAGAGGTAAGCATTTTGATTTTTAACACTACCAAAATCAGCTCCAATATCTGCTCCCAAAAAATCTTCGTTTATAATATCCACGAGTCCCATATCCCAGCCTATGTCCAGAAGTATGGCTCCAAATTCTGCACCAACACCAATACCTAAACCTGCATCAAATCTTTCGAAAAAACCCTCATCGCCAAAAGTATCCATTTCACCTCCATTAGTAATTTTACCTCCTACCCCGTAAGCTGCATAAGGTCCACCATGAAAAACAATACGGGTTCCCGGAGAAACATCCAGTTTATAGGCATAATGGAGAGGCAATTGTAGATACATAGCATTAACTGTCATATTATCTTCTTCATCATCCATTTTAAAACCTTTGGTTGTAAAGAAAATTCCCGTTTGAATTGCTGAGTTGTACAAAAACTCATAATCTGCCAATATACCTGCGTGAAAGCCTACTTTAGCTTTAGTATCTGATACATCACTTCCATAAATATTAGACATATTGATACCTCCCTTGACCCCTAAATTTACTTGCGCACTAACTGTAATTGCTGATGCAATAATCACAAAAACAAGAAACAATCTTTTTGCCTTCATAATCCATCAAATTTAAATAAATTAAATATCCCCATCAAAACTTTATCTTCATTACAACAATTTTATTAATTTTTTGTTGCTTAATTATTAATATATTACGGGTGATTATTTCAGAAATCAAAAAAGCCCTGCATAGTTGTCTGTGCAGGGCTGTATTGAAATATTTTCTTCTAATTAAAACTTATATCCTACAGACAGGTATGCGTTTTGATTCTTAATTTCACCATCATTTGAGTCTGAAATATTAACCAGTCCCATATCCCAGCCTAAGTCAACAAGAATAGGTCCGAATTCAGCTCCAACTCCAAGTCCCAGTCCGGCATCAAATCTTTTTAATGAGCCTTCGTCACCAAAAACATCAAACTCAGTTTCTCCGCTATAATCTCCCAGCGATCCACTTAGTTTTGTTTTGCCACCTACACCATAGGCTGCATAAGGTCCTGCATGAAATACAACCCTGGTACCTGGTGTAACATCAACTTTATATGCATAGTGGACAGGAAGCTGTAGATACATTGGGTTAATTGTAACATCAGCATTAGCACTGCCTATTGATGAACTATACTTAGCACCTTTGGTCGTGAAAAACAATCCTGTTTGAATTGCTGAGTTATAAGAAAAGTCGATATCAGCAAGTAAACCTACATTGAAACCGATTTTCACATTTTTATCATCCAGTTCGTCAGCATAGAAATTAGACATGTTTACTCCACCTTTAACACCTAAGCTCACCTGAGCACTCACAGCTGTTACCACAGCAAGCATTGCAAGTACCAGCATTAATCTGTTTTTTTTCATAATTAAAATAGTTAGTTAATTTAGTTAGTTTGTTGGTTTGAAGATTTGTCTTCAAAAACAGCTATTAAACGCCTCTTAAAGGGCTTTTGTTCAAAAAATCAGCTAAACCGTTCTATATGCAGTCGAATTTAAGATAAGAAAAGCCAGATAATATTTTAACTTATAATTGTAAAACAATATGTTACAGATATACGAGTTCGAATTCGGGAGAATTGAAAATTTCGTTAGCCATTTCTTTTACCTGTGTAGAGGTAACCTCATTTATTTTTGAAAAAAGAACCTCCAGTGGTGAAAACTGGTTGAAGTGAAGAAAACTCTTTGCCATCGCAAGTGCGTTAGTTTCATTATTTTCAGCAGCAATACCCAACTGCCCCATAAGCTGACGCTTAGCTACGGATAATTGCATTGGAGTTAATTCTTTCTCCATTAACCTTTTCAGCTCTTTCTGAATTAACTTTTTACATTTTTCCCTGTTTTTAGGGTCACAGGCATAGTATATTGATAAAAAGCCGGTATCGGTATATAGAGTGTGATTAGATTCAACGTTGTAAACCAGTCCGTGCTTCTCCCTTAAAGAACTGTTCAGCCTGCTGTTCATACTTCCTCCTCCGAGAATACTGTTTAACAGATATAATATATACTTCCTCGGATTATACATGTTCATTGTGCTCCATCCAAGTACCACATGCGACTGAGCGGTATTCTTCTTAATAACCCTTGATAACGGGTTCAGATTTTCGGGGGTTATACGCTTTTTAATATCGGTTTTTACAATATTAGAATCCTCCTTTCTAACATTAAAGTGCTTCTCTGCCTGACGAACAACTTTAGTAAAAGGAGTTTTGCCAAATGAGAAGAGTACCATGTTATCTAAATGATACTGACGTTTTACAAACCTTCGGATATTGTCAGTGTTGAATTTGTTAAGTGTCTCCTGTTCTCCTAAAATATAATGGCCGATTTCATGACCTTCGAACATAAGATTCTCGAAGTCATCAAATATCAGGTCGGCAGGCGAATCGTCATACGAACTAATTTCATCCAGAATAACCTCACGCTCCTTGCTGATCTGAACATCTGAAAACTCAGAATTAAAAATAATATCACTAAGCAGTTCCATAGCACGAGGAAAATGCTCCTGCAAGAAAGTGGCATATATAAATGTTTCCTCCTTCGTTGTATAAGCATTCAGATCTCCGCCTACATTTTCCATCCTGTTCATTATGTGATGAGCTTTGCGGTGCTTAGTGCCTTTAAACAACATGTGCTCAACAAAATGAGCCATACCAGATTCAGTGGGATACTCGTCACGTGTGCCTGTATTTACCACAATGCCACAGTATGATATTGACGATGGAAATTGACGATGTACAATGCGTAGCCCGTTATCTAACTTATGACTGTTTACAGTGCTCATTATGTTGGTTTTGTCTAAATCTTTCTTCATTTGAAACTTAATCCTTTCTGCCTATTTCCCGTTAGTTTTGATGTAATTCAAATAGTGCTTTCTAAGATCTTCGGGAAATTTTTCGATAGAGTATCTGAGCATTGTTCGTGGCATCTGCGTATTATATTCATCGAGAAAAAATGTTAGAACAGCTTCATCTCTTTTACCCACTTCACGCAACATCCATCCGCAAGCTTTATGAATAAGATCATGCTTATGTGTAAGAAACATTTCCGATAAATTTAATATATCTTTAAAGTCATTATTTCGTATAAAAGTTAAAGTTGAAACAATCGCTATTCGTTGATCCCAAAGAAGTTCACTGTCAGCCAGAAGATACAAAAGTGAACGATCATCTCTGTTTTTCAGCCATTCGCCGACTATCTTGTAAGACGATAGATCTACAAGATCCCAGTTATTTATGCGATTGGTATTAGCCAGATAATAATTCAGAATCTCAAATTTACCTATTTCATCTGCTTTTTTAAATTGATCAGTAAGTATTACCAAAGCACACAACCTGCATTCATGCATTTCATCATCAAGCAATTTCTTATTCTCCGATATTGGTAAATCTGGATACTTTCTTGCAACACTTCGTGTTTCAGGAACTGTGCATCCAATAAATTTATCTCCATAACCATACTGACCTTTGGCAGTTTTAAAGAAATAAGATGAATGATGTGCTTTTTCGGCGTTACCGAAGGCAATGAGTTTATTTTTAATTTCTATAGCAGACATAGTTACAAAACTCCAAAATTACAGATTTTATTAAAATGAAACAGATAATTAAGTCTCAGATTTTAATTAACACGCGAAATAGGGTATATTCCTTCATAGAAGCCCACGATATTCTGTGCCATCTCTACCGACATTGCTATTCTGTCCTCTAAAGTTTTTGTGCCTGCGTGAGGAGCCAGCAAAACATTATCCAGTTCCAAAAGCTCAGGTAGTATGTGTGGTTCATTCTCATAGACATCGAGACCGGCTGCCCATATCCTGTTTTCTTTTAATGCTTTTGCCATTGCTTTCTCGTCAACCATATCACCACGCGCTGTATTTATAAAAACAGCAGTCGGTTTCATCATATTAAACTCTTCCTCACCTATCATTCTATAAGTTTCGGGTGTTGATGGAGCATTAAGAGAAATAAAATCAGCAGTCTGAAGCAATTCTTCCTTCGAGACATATCGGGCATCGTACTGTTTTTCAATTTCTTCTGTCAGCCTGTTTCTGTTATTATAAATAATCTGCATGCCAGAAGCAATGGCTCGTCGTGCCAGAGATTGTCCAATTCGCCCCATACCTATAATTCCCAGAGTTTTGCCATAGACGGGGAGGCCCCCGTCAGCATAAGTTCCCCAGCTGACACCCTGAGGAGTACGAATCTTGCGATCATAATACCCTACCCTTCGGGCAGCACCAAGAAGAAGTGCAAAAGCAAACTCAGCGGTTGGCTCTCTTGTTGTATTAGGAATATTAGTTACCACTATTCCTTTTTCAGTAGCGTACTCGACATCAATATTATTAAATCCCACACCATAATTGGAGATTAACCGGAGTTTTGTACCTCTGTCCATAATTTCCTTGTCGGTATAAAAACTAAAATTGGGTACTAATACATCATATTCCGGGATTAGCTCTAATACTTCTTCTCTTGAAAAAAATGATTTCTCTTTCGGAAGGGTAATCTCATATTTTTCATTTAATGCTGTCAAACCTTCAGGTTTAAGACGGTATGTAATCAATACTTTCTTCATATTGTATTAATAAATTTTATGGGGAATAGTTTGTTAACCGTTTTAACGGCAAAACAGGCAGTTTTGTTTGTTATCAATAGCCATAAAACAAAAAAACGAGCCATATGACTCGTTTCTTTGCTCTTCCTCTTGGACTTGAACCAAGGACCCTCTGATTAACAGTCAGATGCTCTAACCGACTGAGCTAAGGAAGAATATTTCACCTTTTAAATTTACTTTCTCGTTTTCTTTGCTCTTCCTCTTGGACTTGAACCAAGGACCCTCTGATTAACAGTCAGATGCTCTAACCAACTGAGCTAAGGAAGAATAAATTGCTTCTCGAAAAAGTGTTGCAAAAGTAGTACAATTTTCCGAATGTACCAATAGTTATTGAAAAAAATTACGTTTGTATTTCACTGTGGCAACAAGTTTAGTATACTTTCTACCACCATATCTTCTGAGTCTGACAGGTTTATCCAGTTAATATTTTTATCTTTTTTAAACCAAGTTAGCTGTTTACGGGCATAATTCCGAGAATGCTGCTTGATCTTATCAATAGCATAATCGAGAGTACAGTTTCCATCAAAATACTCGAAAAGCTCTTTATATCCAACGGTATTGAGAGAATTGAGATGTCTTAAAGGATAAAAACCTCGTGCTTCATCAATGAGACCATCCCTAATCATCAGATCTACACGTTTGTTTATTCTATCGTATAATTTCTCTCTATCCATGTTAAAGCCCACTTTAATAATCTTAAACGGTCGATCCTTCTTTGGATTAGTACGTAAAGATGAGTATGGTTTTCCTGCCATCAGACATACCTCAAGAGCATGAATAACCCGCTTTGGATTCTTGAGGTCAACTTCTGAATAAAACAGTGGGTCGAGAATTTTTAATTGCCGGCGTATTGGATCAAGTCCCTCCTTTTTGTATAAATCCTGGATATCCTTTCTTAACTTACTGTCAATTGTAGGAATATCATCAATGCCATTACAAACGGCATCAATATACATCATTGAACCACCTGTCATTACAACAACCTTATGAGTTTTGTGTAGTTCCTGCAGCAACGAAAGAGCATCCTGCTCATATATGCTGGCACTGTAGTATTCCTCAGGAGGAAGTATTTCAACAAAATGATGTGGTACACGCTCCAATTGCACTTTAGTTGGTGCAGCGGTACAAATGCTCATACCTTTGTAAATCTGCCTTGAGTCGGCAGATAAAACAGGACTATTTAATTTCTCCGCCACGCTTAAGCTCCACTCGGTTTTTCCAACACCCGTGGGACCGAGCAATACGAGGAGGATATTCATTATATTATTTTGGATTTGTCAGTATTTTAATTTATCTGATCGGTTTAACTAAAATTAGTGCGACTGATAATATTAATAAAGATCGCCTGATTCTGCGTCTGAAGAAATATCTAAATCATCTAATCCGTCAAAACCTTCCTTATCAAGTTCATCCATATCGAAGTTTTCATCTCCGTAAAATGATTCACCCATATCAAGAGAGACAGCCTCCTGTTTGACATCCTGCACCTCCAGAATCTGCTTGGGCGCTTCACCTTCGGATATAGAACAGAATGCTTTTTTAAGATTTCTGCCCGGGATAATCTCCGAAAGTTCTATATATAAAGCACGTTCGGTGAGATAATCAAACACGAACATTAATTTTTGTTTTTCATCTTCAAGATAATCGCTGAGTACACATTCTTCCATAATAAAGGAGTCCTCATCCGAATCAGTATCCATTTCCACTAAGGTAATCTCCTGTTTTTTACGCCATTTATTATCACTCAGGAAAAATGAAGCCATCTCTTTATCACTATAGCCTGTGCAATCCAATATTGAACTATAAAAATCCAAAAATGTTGCGTCAGCATCTATCTTAATTTCTCTTTTGAAGTTGTCAACTTCATCCGACAGAATTAAAAACTTGAATATCATTGTGATCTTTTTTTATGCATTATTGACGTTTCAAAGGTAATAAAAAGTTTTAAATTCCAATATGCGCCCAGCCATTTAATAGGTGAACCTAATAAGCCGGAAGTTGTTTTATAATTTATAAGATTATGATTAATGAAAATAAAATGAAACCAAGATATTTGCCCATAGATCCAGATTATATTGAACTTATTGAAGAACAGATAAAAAAAGGAGATACAAGAGTTATTTATTTTGCTTTTTCTAAAGAACCTGAATTGGATGAGTCTAACGGTAAAATAATCAGGATCGACTATAAAAAGGATGAGGGTGATCATCTCCTGTTCGAGAATGGCGATGAAGTGAGATTAGACAGAATTGTGGTAATTAATGGTATACCGGGACCGGCTTATGATGAATATGATTCTTATGCACTGGCACCTTTAACCTGTAAGGCGGGATATGACGACTCTTTTTGTGAGTAAGTGCAGAAATAATTATCTTTGCCATAGAAATAATATGCTATACAGAATATGGCACTAAGGCAGCAACAGGAACTTAAACAGACACAAAGGCTTTCACCTCTTCAGATGCAGGTGATTAAGCTAATTGAGCTTAATAATGTTGAAGTAGAAGATCGGATAAAACAGGAGATTGAGGAAAATCCGGCTATTGAAACGACAGAAAATGAGCCGGCTGACAGTTCCGGGAATGATGATGAATTATCAGCAGCAGATGATTTAACCCAGGATGAGATGATTTTGGGTGATTACTTTTCAGATGATGATATTCCGGATTACCGCGTAAACGGATCACAAAGGAAAAGTGAACCTGACTTTTTCGAGATAAGCTATTATGATGATAAATCGTTGCATGATTTTCTGCTGGAACAGATAGGATTGCTGGATCTGGACTCAGATAAACAGACAATAGCTGAGTATATTGTGGGAAATATTGATGAAAATGGTTATCTGCAGAGAGATTTACATTCAATATCTAATGATTTGCTTTTTCAACAGCAAATGGAAGTCAGCCCTTTACAGCTGGAGGATATTTTATTTGAAATCCAGGACCTTGACCCTGCGGGTATTGGAGCTCGTGACCTTCAGGAATGCTTATTGATACAATTGAGACGAGAGAAACCTTCTGAAGAAGTGAATATGGCTATTACTGTCATTTCTGATTATTTCGAAGAGTTTTCCAGAAAGCATTACGATAAAATTATCCGTCAGTTAAGTATTACCCAGGAGAAATTAAAGGAGGCAATAGATGTAATTATCTCTCTTAATCCTAAGCCGGGAAACACACTTGGCGGTACAATGCAGACTGCAATGAACAATATTACTCCCGACTTTATAGTTGACTCATATAATGGAGAAGTAACTATTCAGCTAAACAACAGTAATATACCCAGTCTGCGGGTTAACCGTAATTTCTCCGAAATGTTAAAGGGTTATTCTGATAATAAGACGAGCATGTCGTCTGATGATAAACAGGCTATGCTTTTCATGAAGCAGAAAGTGGATTCTGCAAAATGGTTTATCGATGCAGTGAGACAAAGGCAAAATACTTTACAGCGGACAATGGAAGCTATTGTAAGCATTCAGTATGATTTTTTCCTTACAGAGGATGAGACTAAGCTTAAACCAATGATTTTGAAAGATGTGGCTGAAAGAACAGGATTCGACATTTCAACAATATCGAGAGTCAGCAACAGCAAATATGTACAGACAAATACAAATATATACCCACTAAAATATTTTTTCTCTGAAGCAATGCAAACCGTTGACGGTGAAGACATCTCATCGAGAGAAGTAAAGTCTCTACTTATGGAGAGTATAGAAAATGAGGATTCTGTCAAACCTCTTACAGATGATCAGCTTACTAAAATCCTTAACAGCAAAGGATATGTTATTGCACGAAGGACAGTTGCAAAATATAGAGAACAATTGAATATTCCCGTGGCACGTTTGAGAAAAAAACTTTAACTTTGTCCGATGAAATCGATATCTCATGTAATCTCAACAGTTTTTCAGCCGTTATTGATGCCGGCTTACAGTATAATTCTGCTTTTTACATACACCTATTTTGGTGTATTGTATTCTCATAGATTCTGGCAAATAATAACACCTGTACTGTTCTTTTCATTTATAATCCCGGCAGTGCTTATTTATATATTATTTAAGTTAGGTGTAATTTCTGACCTTTCACTAAAAGTCAGGAAGGAACGCATATATCCATATTTAATAACTCTTATTTCATATACTGCAATGATAGTATATTATTATAGGATGAATATGCCTGACTGGTTTATGATGATTATGGCATCTTCAATTGCTATTATGATAATAGCGATACTTATTACCTTTATGTGGAAAATCAGTGCACATATGTTTGGAATTGGAGGTCTTACTGGTGGTGCTATGGCAGTTTGTTATTTTGTGGAACGTTCCAATCCATACATTATGTTTATAGGTTTATTTATTCTGGCAGGATTGATTGGAACATCACGACTTATTCTTAAGCGGCATACACTTTCGCAGGTTATAGCAGGATTCCTGCTTGGCTTTTTTGTGTCGTTCTTTTTTGTGTGGATCGGCTCATAAATTGGGTTTTTGTTTTTACATTATTATATAGTACATTTACAACATATATTTATTAAATAAAAAAATAGACTACTATGAATTTTCCTGAAAACTTAAAGTATTCTTCTGATCATGAATGGGTGAGAGCGGAAGGCAGTGAAGCTTATGTTGGTATTACCGATTTTGCTCAGGAAGAGCTGGGTGATATTGTTTATTTGGATGTTCCTACTGAAGGTGAATCTCTTGAACAGGGAGAAGTATTTGGAAGTGTTGAAGCTGTAAAAACAGTTTCTGACCTTATGATGCCTGTAAGTGGTGAGGTTTTGGAAATTAACCCTGAACTGGATGATGCACCCGAGCTTGTAAATAAAGAACCTTATGGTAAAGGATGGATTATCAAAGTTTCTCTGGTAAATCCTGAAGAGGTAGATAGTTTAATGTCTGCAGCTGATTACAAAGAATTTATCGGAAAATAGAATTATGAAGCCTATAGTAAGTATCATTATGGGAAGTACATCAGATCTTCCCGTAATGAAGAAAGCAGCCCAGTTTCTTGATGATATGGAGGTTCCTTTCGAGATAAATGCATTATCTGCACACAGGACACCCGAAGAGGTTGAAAAGTTTGCCAAAAATGCTTCAGAAAATGGAATCAAAGTAATTATTGCTGCAGCAGGTATGGCTGCACATTTGCCAGGTGTAATTGCATCAATGACAACAATACCGGTTATTGGTGTTCCAATCAATGCATCACTGGATGGCGTTGATGCTTTGCTCTCAATTGTACAGATGCCTCCCGGTATTCCGGTTGCTACTGTTGGGATAAACGGCTCTCTGAACGCAGCAATTCTAGCTGTTCAAATGATTGCAACAGGGGACGAATCATTCCAAAGAAAAATGGAAGAGTATAAGGTTTCACTAAAAAATAAAATTAAAAAAGCCAACGAAGAGCTGGCACAGGTTTCATATAAATATAAAACCAATTGAAGTTCGTAAAATGACGTTCGAAGAAATACAGACAATCCTAAAAAGGGAAACAAACGCAATACTTAATATTCCTGTTACCGACCAATACGAAAAAGCAATCGATTTGATTGTAGAGTATGTACATGAAAAACGAGGCAAACTTGTTATAAGCGGTATGGGTAAAGCCGGACAGATAGGACAAAATATATCAACAACTTTCTGTTCTACAGGAACACCATCAATATTTTTGCATCCTAGTGAGGCCCAGCATGGAGATCTTGGAGTACTGCAGGATAATGATTTGCTCCTGCTTATTACAAATTCGGGTGAAACACGAGAAATAATTGAGTTAATTCAACTTGCCAGAGGTATGTACCAAAACATACCTATTATTGTAATAACAGGTAATAAATCGAGTGTTCTTGCAAAAGAGGCTGATGTATTTCTTCTTACCGGAAACCCGGAAGAAGTATGTCCTCTGGACCTTACTCCTACAACTTCCACAACGGTTATGACTGTTATGGGAGACATACTGGTTGTTGGCACAATGAAAAGAATTAATTTCAATGCAAGTGAGTATGCTAAAAGACACCATGGCGGATATTTGGGAGATAAATCCAGAAATGCGGGAGTTCATATTTAAGAATTTAACAAAGAAAAATAAAAAACAACTGTATGAAAAAAATAGTTTTTATGCTAACATCACTGTTACTGCTTGCAGCCTGTAATGGCAATAAAGCAGACTCACAGTCGGTAGCCGACGATGGTATCGACTCAACATTTGAATACAAAGTAGATAAGTTTGCAGACATCGAGATATTAAGATATCCGGTTCCCGGCTTCAATAGTCTAAGCCTCGGACAAAAAGAACTGATTTATTATCTGTCACAAGCTGCTCTTGAAGGACGTGATATTTTATGGGATCAGCATAATCGTTATAATTTGACTATACGTAGGGTATGTGAAGGTGTATACGAGAATTATATGGGCAACAAATCTACAGACGACTGGCAAAAGTTCGAGACCTATCTGAAACAAATATGGATGGCTAATGGTATTCATCACCACTACTCGGAAGATAAAATCATGCCACAGTTCACACAAGAATATTTTGTTTCACTTGTTAAAAGTGTGGACCCCGGCAGAATGCCTTTCCGTGATGGTATGGCAGCCGATGAGACGCTGAATGAAATAGTACCTGTAATGTTTGACCCTGCAGTAATGCCAAAAAGAATGAATCAGACACCCGGTGCAGATATTGTACAGACTTCTGCAGTTAATTTCTATGAAGGTGTTACTCAGAAAGAGGTTGAAGATTACTACAATTCAATGAAAGATTCTAATGATAACACTCCTGTTTCATATGGTCTTAATAGTAAGGTAATCAAGGAAAACGGTGTTGTAACTGAGAAAGTATGGAAACTGGGCGGAATGTATGATAAAGCAATTGAACGCATAATAGGCTGGCTGGAGAAAGCATCTGCAGTTGCTGAAAATGATCATCAAAAGAGTGTAATCAACTCTCTGATTGATTATTATAAAACAGGAAGTCTTGAAACTTTTGATGATTACTCAGTTAAATGGGTTACAGACACAACATCTCGTGTTGATTTTATTAATGGTTTTATTGAGACATATACTGACCCGATGGGACTAAAAGGCAGCTGGGAATCGCTGGTTAATTTTAAAAGCATAGAAGCCTCTGAACGTACAAGGGTTATTAGTGAAAATGCTCAGTGGTTTGAGGATAATTCTCCTATAGACGATCGTTTTAAGAAAGAGGAAGTAAAAGGTGTTTCAGCTAAAGTTGTCACTGTTGCTATTTTGGGTGGTGATACATATCCATCTACCCCGATAGGTATAAATCTGCCAAACGCAGACTGGATCAGACGCGATCATGGCTCAAAATCAGTTACTATCGATAATATCACTTTTGCTTATGACAAAGCAGCTGAAGGTAACGGGTTTAAAGAAGAATTTATGTGGAGTGAAAATGAGATTGAGCTTACTAAAAAATATGGTACGCTGACAGATAATCTGCACACCGATTTGCATGAATGTCTTGGTCACGGTTCAGGCAAACTCCTGCCGGGTGTTAGTACTGATGTCCTACAGGCATACGCTTCACCTCTGGAAGAGACTCGTGCCGACCTGTTTGCTCTCTATTATCTTGCTGACCCAAAACTGGTTGAACTAGGTCTACTGACCGATAGCGAAGCTTACAAGGCAGAATATTATTCATATATCATGAATGGGGCTATGACTCAGCTTACAAGAGTACAACCCGGAAAAAACATTGAACAGGCTCATATGCGTAACCGTGCTACCATATCAAACTGGGTTATTGAAAAGGGACAGGCTGATAACGTAGTAGTGTACGAAAAGAAAGATGGCAAAACCTACATAGTTATTAATGACTATGATAAACTGCGTGAACTTTTTGGCGAATTACTTGCTGAAGTGCAGCGTATTAAATCGGAAGGTGATTTTGAAGCAGGTAAAAATCTGGTTGAAAGTTACGGTGTTAAGGTAGATCAGAATCTCCACGCAGAAGTACTTTCTCGCTACGAAGCATTGAATATAGCTCCTTATAAGGGATTTGTGAATCCTGTTTACAAGCTGGTAACTGATGATAAAGGAAAGGTAACTGATGTTACTATATCGTATGACGAAAACTATATTGATCAGCAACTACGTTATTCAAAACAGTATTCAGTACTTCCTCTTAAAAACTAAAAGTAGTCGTTATTAAATACTTACTTAGGGTTCTCTGAAATAGACCCTGAGAAATAATTTAATAAAAAAATAATTAATATGAAGAGGGTGTTTCACTTATGTGATTCTACCCTCTTTTATTTGTAATAAAATAATTACATTTATACTGTTTTACAAACATATATTTTCTCAGCAAAAGCCAGGCTAAAAATGAATTACAAAGAGACTTTAGATTATCTGTACAGGCAGGCACCTGAATATCAGCGCGTAGGACACTCTGCATATAAAGAAGGACTTGATAATAGTCTGGCTTTAGATGAAATATTTGATCACCCTCACAGGAAGTTCAAAACAATACATGTGGGTGGAACAAATGGGAAAGGATCTGTTTCCAATCTTCTTGCAGCAATACTTCAGGAGTCGGGCTACAGAGTCGGATTGTACACTTCTCCTCACCTCATTGACTTCCGTGAACGCATTCGTGTTAACGGCGAAATGATAGATAAGGATTATGTGATTGAATTTGTAGAAAAATATAAAGAGCAATTTGAACCTGTTATGCCCTCTTTTTTTGAGCTGACAATGGAGATGGCATTTTTATATTTTGCAGAACAGAAAGTAGATGTGGCTGTTATTGAAGTAGGTTTGGGTGGCCGACTCGACAGCACCAACATAATTTCCCCCGATTTGAGTATAATTACAAATATCGGATTAGATCATATTAAGTACCTTGGTAATACACTTCCTAAAATTGCGACAGAGAAAGCAGGCATTATTAAGAAATATACTCCCGTTGTAATTGGAGAGATTGGCAATATTGAAGTATCACAGG
Source organism: Fermentimonas sp. (assembly GCA_028683355.1). Lineage (GTDB taxonomy): Bacteria > Bacteroidota > Bacteroidia > Bacteroidales > Dysgonomonadaceae > Proteiniphilum. Next base: position 68 of record JAQUIZ010000069.1, on the reverse strand, counting down.
TCTTTATTGATAAAGCTGAATCCGTTGAAGCTCCTCTTGTTTTTGCTGAGCTTTATATGAATAATTTT
>JAQUIZ010000068.1 GCA_028683355.1 Fermentimonas sp. | reverse complement strand
AAAGGACTCAGAGTATTTGTTGATGGTAAAGAGGTGGGAAAATCAGACAGTTTAGAAAAAATAGTTTGTAAAGACGTTTTATAGGATATTATGAAAGAAAAATTCTTATTCGTATTACTTGGTTTACTCTTTTTCTGTACAATTCAGATTAGCGCTTTTGAACCGGTTAATCTTACCTGTGATAAGATGGAGTCACCTCTCATGGTCACTTCAGCAAGACCAGAGTTCGGGTGGCAGATAATATCTGAAGAAAATGGTAAGCGTCAAACAGCTTATGAGATTGAAATATATGATTTTGTTGAAGATAAAGATATTCTTTTCCAAAGTACAGGAAAAACGATGTCATCTAAAAGTCAAGGTGTATATTACGATGGAAACAGGCTGTTAGAACCTCTTAAAAGGTATAGCTGGAGAGTAAGAGTTTGGGATGAGAAAGATATTCCCTCTGAATGGAGTGAAAAGAATTTCTTTCGTATGGCTCCCTCTTCTGTATTTTTGAATGCAAAGTGGATTGGTTCAATCTCACGTGAGGATTCAAAACTACCTAAAGGCAGAAAATTTCACTCTACAGTGTTGAAAAGACCTGAGAATAGAGTAGTTTGGGAACAGGTGAATCCTCTCTCTCATAAAAGTATTTATCTGCGTCACACTTTCGATTCTGAGAAAACAATTAAAGAAGCAGTGGCTTATGTAAGTGGACTTGGGCTTTATGAGTTTTCACTAAACGGCGAGAAGGTAGGTAATAGTGAGTTTGCACCTCTCTTGAGCGACTATGATAAAACGGTCTATTATAACGCATATGATGTTACAGATTATCTCATAGAAGGTTCTAATGCTGTTGGAATACTTCTTGGAAATGGATTCTATAATGTACAAGGTGGAAGGTATCGAAAGCTGCTTATATCTTTCGGACCACCTACGCTTTTTTTTAAAATGAAAATAACCTATTCTGACGGCACAACTCAGGAGGTTCAGTCAGGAGAAAATTGGAAATTCAGTTATAGTCCCATAACCTTTAATTGCATATATGGAGGAGAAGATTACGATGCTACACTTGAACAGACAGGCTGGGACAGTGTAGCATTTGACGATAATAACTGGAGCCCTGTTGTTGTTCAGGAGCCTCCACGTGGGAAGCTGAGAGCTCAACAGGCTTCACCTGTTAAGATTATGGAGCGTTTTGCCCCAAAAGAGACAAATAAGATTTCTGATACCCGTCACGTGATGGATATGGGACAGAATCTGGCCGGTTTCCCGGAGATTATTGCAAAAGGCAGTAGGGGAGACACGATTAGACTCACTCCTGGTGAGTCATTAAATGAAGATGGCACCGTAAGTCAGAAGCAGACCGGCAGTAAACATTACTACGAATACGTGCTAAAAGGAGAGGGTGAGGAATATTGGCATCCCCGGTTTACCTATTACGGATTCAGATATATTCAGGCAGACCTGCTGCCAAACAGTGAAAACAGAGACTCAATCCTGCCCGAGATCAAGGAGATTAACTCTTGCTTTATATATAACTCGGCAGATAAAATTTCTACATTTGAAAGTTCAAACAGCATATTTAATAACGCTCACAGGATTATTGGCAACGCGGTTAGAAGTAATATGCAGAGTGTATTTACCGACTGCCCTCACAGGGAAAAGTTAGGTTGGCTGGAACAAGTTCATTTGAACGGCCCGGGACTCTATTATAACTATGATATGCGAACATTTATCCCCAAAGTGATGCAGGATATCAAGGATTCGCAGTTGCCTAACGGTCTGGTGCCAAGTATAGCTCCGGAGTATGTGGAATTTGATGGTGCATTCAGAGATTCTCCTGAGTGGGGAAGCTCGTCGGTGATAATACCTTGGATGTATTTTCTTTATTATGGAGACAGTTCACTGATTCATGAATATTACGATGTGATGAAGAGATATGTAGATTATCTCTCAACCATGTCTACGGACCATATTGTTTCTCATGGACTGGGTGATTGGTATGACTATCATGGCGAAAGAGCCGGTTTCTCAAAAAACACTCCTGTACCTCTGGTAGCTACAGCGCATTACTATTGGGACCTTATTCTCCTCAAAAAGGCTGCTAAGATGGTAGGAGAAAAAGAAGATGAGGTTTACTATGATCATCTTGCTGAAGCTGTGAAAGCTGCCTTCAATAATCGTTTTTTTGATAAAACAACTCATCAGTACGGCTCAGGAAGTCAAGCTTCTAATGCCATACCTCTATTTTTTGAGCTAGTAGTAAAAGAGAATAGAGAAGCTGTCCTGGCTAACTTGGTAAAAGATATTCAGAATCGTGGTAATCGACTGACCACGGGTGATGTAGGTAATAGATACCTGTTTCAGACTTTGGCAAGAAATGATCTGAATGATTTGATGTACAAGATGCACAATCATGAAGATGTACCCGGATATGGATTTCAGGTTAATTTTGGAGCAACCACTCTTACAGAACAGTGGGATCCTCGTGAGGGTACATCCTGGAACCATTTTATGATGGGACAGATTGATGAATGGTTTTTTGCCTGGCTAGCCGGAATTCAGCCGGATATTGAAAATCCAGGATATACAAAGTTCAGGATAACACCTCAGGTTGTAGGAGATCTTACCTCAGTTTCTGCTTCCACAAAAACGTTGTATGGTGTGATTTCAGTTGACTGGATTATAAAAAATGGTATCTTTACACTCAACGTGCAGGTACCTGTGAATACAGAAGCTGTCATTACTCTTCCCAACAAAGAAGAACATATAACCGGTAGCGGAAAACATACATTCACAATTAAACTGTAGTATTCTGTGTGATTTTTACATATTCTATAATAATAGAATAATAATACATATAATAACAGCTCTAAGTATAAATTATGAAACGATTATCTCTTCCACTCATTATTTTAATAGCCCTACTGATAGCGCCTTCGCTTCATGCAGAAGCAGTTAATATGAAGTTGACGGGAGCCGATGATAGCGGCCAAAACATAAATACCCGGCTAATTAATTCTACTATTGCAGAACTATCAGCTAAAGGAGGTGGAACCCTTTATTTTCCTGCAGGAAAATACCTTACAGGTGCAATTAAGTTAAAAAGCAATATTACCATTGAACTTGAATCAGGAGCAACTTTATTGTTTTCAGATAATTTTGATGATTATCTCCCTTTTGTTGAAATGCGATATGAAGGAGTGGTGATGAAAAGTTTTTCGCCACTGTTTTATGCTGTTGAAGAAGAAAATATCACAATTAAAGGGAGAGGCACGATTGATGGTCAGGGTAAAAAATGGTGGAACGAATTCTATCGTGTTATAGTGGATCTTCGTGATAACGGTAAAAGAGATCTCAACAAATATCAAACGCTTTGGGATAGTGAGAATGATGTTGCAGAACTTTACAGACTGACAAATTCGGACTATACAGGTACTTTAGACCGACGTTTTTTCAGACCTCCATTATTTCAGACTCTTCGCTGCAACAATATTCGAATAGAGGGAGTAAATATTATTAATTCACCTTTCTGGACTATCAACCCTGAATTTTGTGAGAATATAACTATTACAGGTGTGACAATTAATAACCCCGATTCTCCCAATACCGACGGTATTAATCCTTCGTCATGTAAAAATGTACATATCTCCGATTGTCATATTACTGTAGGTGATGATTGTATTACCTTGAAGTCGGGTCGCGATGAGCAGGCGCGCAATTTGGCGGTTCCTTGTGAAAATATAACCATCACAAATTGTACTATGCTTGCAGGTCATGGCGGAGTTGTAATAGGAAGTGAAGTAAGCGGTGACGTGAGAAAGGTAACTATTTCCAATTGTGTTTTTGATGGGACTGACCGGGGAATCAGGCTCAAATCTACCAGAGGAAGGGGAGGAATTGTAGAAGAAATCAGAATTAGCAATATCGTGATGAAAAATATTCAGAAAGAGGCTATTACTTTAAACCTCAGGTACAGTAGTATGGAACCGGAGCCTGTTTCGGAGAGAACCCCTATATTCAGAAATATTCATATATCCGGACTTACCGGATCGGATGTAAACAGTGCTATAGAAATAGTAGGTCTGGAAGAAATGCCCATATCAGATATAACATTGAGCAATATTAATATTCAGTCTAAGGAGGGAGTTAAAATAGAATATGCAAAAAATATCCTTTTGAGAGATGTGCGTATTGACACCTCTTCACCTTTTAAGGTGCTGAATTCAGAAAATATAGCCATGCATAATGTGTCAACAGGAACTCCTGATATTGAAAAGCCTTTAATATCAGTACTTAATTCAAAAGATCTGTTTATAAAAGGAAATTTTCCGGTAGCAGGTAACAGGTCGTTCATTAAACTTGATGGGAAAAATGAAGGAGTAGTGTTGAAAAACAATTACTTTGGCAGAATTGAGACAGTTCTGGATGAAAAAAGCGAAGATAAGGTAAATCTGATTATTGAATAACAATGAAGAAAAAAGCAGGAATTTGGTTGTTGCTGTTTATAGCAAGTGTAGCGATATGTAATTCTCAGCAGGTATATGAAAACAGGTTCGAAAGACCTTTGAGTGATGTACTTGAGGATATTTCCGAGCGATTTGATGTCCGGCTTTCTTATGATATTGATACAGCAGGATTGATTCTTCCTTATGCTGATTTCAGAATCAAGCCATATTCTCTGGAAGAGTCCCTTACAAACGTGTTGGTGCCTTTTGACTTCAAAGTTGTAAAACAAAATGATAAGCTTTATAAAGTAAAGACTTACGAATATGCTCGCAGGACGCCGGAGGATGGAGAGAAAATGCTTTCATATCTATTATCACTTTATTCGGATAAGGAGAGTTGGGAGCAACGAAAAGTCTGTCTGCAGCGTGAAGTCAGAGAAAATCTTGGTATAGACTCATTGCTATCTAAAAGGGTGCAATCAAAACCAATTTTATCTAAAGTAAGAAAATTTGATGGTTACTCTGTACAAAATTTTGCAATAGAAACATTACCGGGACTTTTTGTTGCCGGCTCAATTTATACTCCACTTTCAAAAGGTAAACATGCCTTGATTATTTCACCAAACGGACATTTTGGTGATGGCCGTTATCGCGAAGAACAGCAGTTAAGGATGGGTTCACTCGCGAGAGCGGGAGCTATAACTGTGAGCTACGACCTGTTTGGATGGGGTGAATCTGCACTACAAGTAGGCAACGCTTCACACCGATCAAGTGCAGCACATATTATTCAGGCAATGAATGGTATCACCATTCTTGATTATATGCTTACAAGAAATGATGTAGATAAGGACAGAGTAGGGGCAACTGGTGGTTCAGGAGGAGGTTCTCAAACCATTTTACTTTCAGTTCTTGATGACCGATATAAAGCTGTTGCACCGGTAGTGATGCTGGCTTCACATTTTGATGGAGGTTGTCCTTGCGAAAGTGGAATGCCTGTTACACTCTCTTGTGGTGGAACCAATAATGCCGAGTTAATTGCAATGTTTGCACCCAAACCATTACTGGTTGTTTCAGATGGTGGAGATTGGACCGCAAGTGTTCCGACTCTTGAGTTTCCATATCTGCAAAGGATTTATGAAATGTACAATGCTCGTGAAAGTGTACAAAATGTGCATCTGCCTAAAGAGGGACATGATTATGGAATAAATAAAAGAAGAGCAGTTTATGACTTTTTTGGAGAGCTATTCTTATTGGACCTGAAGAAAATAGATGAAAGTAAAGTAACAATAGAGTCTGAAAATGATTTAAAGATATTTGGTGCAAATGGAGAATTATATCCTGATCATGCTATCAAATCTTTTGGGGAGTTAACAAAATATTTTAATAAGGATCGCTACAGAGACCTGTTATCTGATCTATCCATAGAAAATAAAGCTGCAGGGTGGGTTGCTTCACTCGAATTAGAAGATAAAAATGATATATCATTCTTAAACACATTGATATATAATCACCTAAGAGCTGTAAGAGATTGGCATAATACTCATTCTTACACAATGGTACCCGAAGGGATAAATCCTCTTACAGGCCAGGCACTTAGTCAGCTAGACCGTCAGATGATTGTCAATTCTACCATACCGGATGAAGTGCACCATAAATTGATGAGTGGACTGCGTCGCGTGCTTACAGAGCCTCAGGTTGAAGCCGTTCTGGATAAATACACAGTTGGTAAGGTTGATTTCACTATGCAAGGTTATAAAGCGATTGTACCTGATTTAACTATTGAAGAAGAAGCTACAATATTATCACATCTCAAACAAGCTCGTGAACAGGCTATTGATTACAAAAACATGAATCAGATTTCTGCAATTTTTGAGATTTATAAAACTAAGTGCGAACAATACTTAATCAACAATGGCAGGAACTGGAGACAGTTGTACAAAGACTTTGTCAATAAGGTAAATGAAGAAAAGAAAAAGACAAATAATAATAAATAGGATAAATGATGCATCATATTAGATTTAAACATATAATTACAATTACCTTTTTGTTCTTTTCATTGGGAAGCTTTGCTCAGGTGCATAAGTTGTGGTATGATAAACCGGCTGTAAGATGGACTGAAGCACTGCCATTAGGAAACGGCAGAATAGGTGCAATGGTCTATGGCAATCCGGCTATTGATCAGATACAGTTGAACGAAGAGACAATATGGGCAGGAAGACCTAACAGCAACGCTAATCCTGAAGCCTTGGAAAATATCCCTAAGGTGCGAGATTTAGTTTTCGCTGGTAAATATTTAGAGGCACAAGACCTGGCTACTGAAAAAGTTATGTCTAATTCAAACTCAGGAATGCCGTACCAACCTTTTGGAGATTTAAGGTTATCATTTCCCGGTCATGGTGAATACACCGATTATTATCGTGAACTGGATCTGGATTCTGCAATCGCAATGATTTCATACAAAACAGGAGATATTACCTACACAAGAGAATATATAACCTCATTTACCGATCAGGTTTTACAGGTAAGGTTAACATCAGATAAAAAAAATGCAATCACATTTAATGCCCAGTTAACTTCTCCTCACAGGGATGTGAAAATTGATACTGGAGCGGATTATATTTCTTTATCCGGTATTTCATCAACCCATGAGAGAGTATCAGGTCGTGTTAGATTTCAGGGTAGAACATCAGTTAATGCATCGGGTGGTAAAGTAATATATAAAGATGGTGTGATCTCAGTTGAAAATGCGGATGAGGTTATTCTGTATGTTTCCATAGCAACAAATTTTATTAACTATAAGGATATTTCAGGTGATGAGGTTAAGGATGTTGCCAATTATATGGAAAATGCAAAAAAGAGTAACTACCAAACTTCAAAAACGGCACACATTTCGTATTACCGCAATTTTCTGGATCGTGTAGAATTATATTTGGGAAAAGATTTATATGCACATGTGCCAACAGATCAAAGGATTCAGAATTTCAAAGAAACTAATGATTCACATCTTACATCAACCTATTTCCTATTTGGAAGGTATCTTCTTATATCTACCTCTCAGCCGGGAGGACAACCTGCTAATTTGCAGGGTATATGGAATGATGCGCTATTCCCTTCGTGGGACAGTAAATATACTACAAATATTAATCTCGAAATGAATTACTGGCCTGCAGATGTAACTAACCTGCAGGAGTTGAATGAACCTCTCTTCAAGCTGATAAAAGAAGTGGCAGAGACTGGTAAGGAGACTGCAAAAATAATGTATGGCTCAGATGGATGGGTATTACACCATAACACAGATATATGGAGAATAACAGGACCTGTTGACAGAGCAGCATCCGGAATGTGGCCTTCAGGAGGTGCATGGTTGTGCAGACATCTTTGGGAGCATTTTCTTTACACGGGTGATGTTGAGTTTCTTCGTGAGGCTTATCCTATAATAAGGGATGCAGCATTGTTTTTCGATCAAAATATGGTATATGAGCCTGAAAACGGATGGCTAGTTGTGGCCCCTTCAAACTCACCGGAGAACACACACGCAGGGAGCAACGGAAAAGCGACAACTGCAGCAGGTGTTACGATGGATAATCAACTTATCTTTGATTTATGGAACTCGGTTATAGATGCTTCTGAAATATTGAATACAGACACTGATTATGCTACACATCTAAAAATCAGGCTTACAGAAATGGCTCCAATGCAGATTGGTAAATGGGGACAGTTGCAGGAATGGATGCACGACTGGGATAATCCTAAAGACACACACAGGCATGTTTCACATTTATATGGATTGTTTCCAAGTAATCAGATTTCACCTTTCCGTACCCCTGAACTATTTGACGCAGCACGTACTTCATTAATTCACAGAGAAGGACCTTCTACCGGCTGGTCAATGGGATGGAAGGTATGTCTTTGGGCACGACTTCTTGATGGAAATCAGGCATATGAGCTGATAACAGACCAGTTAACCCTGGTAAGAGAAAATTCAGGTTCCGGCGGAACTTATCCCAACATGTTTGATGCACATCCTCCTTTTCAAATAGATGGAAATTTTGGATGTACAGCTGGCATTGCTGAGATGCTAATGCAGAGCTATGATGGTTTTATCTATCTGCTTCCTGCTCTGCCCGATAAATGGCAAGAAGGCCATATAAAGGGATTGCTAGCAAGGGGCGGATTCGAACTCGATATTAAATGGGCTGATGGAGAGGTGAGTGAGGTTAAAATAACTTCTAAAAACGGAGGCAATTGTCGAATCCGTTCAAACAGCGAACTTAAAGGTAAAGGATTGAGAAAAGCAAGAGGTGAAAATCCGAATAGATTTTATGAAACGCCAGTAATTCCTGAACCGTTGAATCATTCAGAAGTGAAACTTAATGACCCGGTTGTCTCAAATGTTTACACTTATGATCTTATGACCGAAAAGGGAAAATCATATATTCTATACAAAAGGTAATGCTTAAATAAAAAATGTACTAAGTAGAAATTAATTAATCTATGAAATATTTGAAAAATATCCTGTTTTTAGTAGCAGTATCTGCCTCTGTCTCGTTTTTACTTATGTCTTGCGGGAAAAGCAAAAAGAAAGAAGAACAGCGTTGGTCCGAAAAAATGGCCATTTCGGAAATTGCCAGATTCCCAGAGCTTTGGATGATAGAAAATGCCAAAAAACCTAAGTGGAGTTACACTTTCGGGTTGGTAGCAGGCTCTATGCTTGAACTTTGGAAAGAGACCGGGAACCAAAAGTATTTCGATTATGCTAAAGGATATGCTGACAGTCTGATTACAGATGAAGGACTTATAAAGACTTACTCTATGGATCACTACAACATTGATCATATAAATCCAGGTAAAATTCTCTTCGATTTGTATGCCGAAACAGGTGAGTCGAAATTTAAGATTGCAATTGACACCTTGTATTCTCAGTCTCAGAAACATCCAAGAACCAGTGAGGGCGGTTATTGGCATAAACTAAAATATCAACACCAGATGTGGTTGGATGGTATATATATGGCTTCGCCATTTTTATCTCAGTATGCGTCAACCTTTAATGAGCCTGCTTTGTATGATGATGTAGTTCATCAAATTACACTAATTGCAGATTATACTTATGATGAGGAGAGCGGACTTTTCTATCACGGCTGGGATGAGTCGCGACAGCAAATGTGGGCTGATAAGGAAACCGGAACTTCTCCAGGATTCTGGACACGCAGCATGGGATGGTACGGTGCGGCTATAGTTGATGTACTCGACTTTCTTCCAAACGAACACCCGGGACGTGATAGCTTGCTTGAAATAGCTGACAGGCTTGCATCAGGAATCAAAAAATATCAGGATCCTATATCCGGTACCTGGTATCAGGTGACCGATCAGGGCAACAGAGAGGGAAATTATCTGGAATCGTCCGGTTCAGCTCTCCTTGTCTATTTTTTGGCTAAATCGCTCAACAATAACTATATTGATGAAAGTTACAGAGAAATAGCTCTTAATGGATTCGATGGAATCATAAATAATTTTATAAAAACTGAAGCGGATGGCACTTTTGCAATTACAAACTGCTGTGCAGTTGCCGGACTGGGAGGAAAAGGGATTACGGGTCACCTCAGAGATGGCTCCTTTGAGTACTATATTAGTGAGCCGGTCATAGAGAATGATCCTAAGTCTACAGGATCGTTTATCCTTGCAGCTTTAGAAATAGAGAAACTGAATGAATTAAATAATTAATAATATATGAACAAAGTGAAATATCTGATTACAATCTTAATTGGCGTTTTTATAGCGACCAGCGTTACGGCGCAGGAAACCTATATCCCGTGGGAAAATGGAAAATTAGAGGTTAACAAAGGGAATCGATACCTACAACATGAAAATGGCACACCCTTCTTTTGGTTGGGTGAGACAGGCTGGTATCTACCCGCAAGATTAAACAGGGATGAAGCTGAATATTATTTAGAGCAGTGCCGACAGAAAGGATATAACGTAGTTCAGGTTATGGTTATGAACACTATGCCGGCAATAAACGCTTACGGTAAATGGGCATTACCATACGGTTTTGATTTTGAGAATATCGACAAGGAAGGCGAGTATGGCTATTGGGATCATATGGATTATATCATCAAGACCGCCGAACGAAAAGGTATATATATCGGCATGGTATGTGTATGGGGAAGTCCGGTACTAGCTGGTAAAATGAACCCGGAAGAAGCACGACTGTATGGTGAGTTTCTTGCTAAAAGATACAAAGATAACCCCAATATTATTTGGCTGATTGGTGGCGATATAAGAGGTGATGTAAAAACAGATGTATGGCAGTCTCTTGCCAAAAGCATACGAGCAATTGATAATAATCATCTTATGACTTTCCATCCCCGTGGCAGAACTATGTCGGGTACATGGTTTAACAACGAAGAGTGGTTGGATTTCAATATGTTCCAGTCGGGACACCGCAGGTACGGACAGCGCAAGGGCGACGGAGAATATCCTATTATCGAGAATACTGAAGAAGATAACTGGAGATTTGTTGAGAGCAATAATGCTCTGGAACCACGTAAACCAGTTATAGATGGTGAACCGATATATGAAGATATACCACATGGTCTGCACGATGCAAACGATCTTAAATGGAATGCAAACGATGTAAGGAGATATGCATATTGGTCGGTTTTTGCAGGTTCTTTTGGTCACACATACGGACATAATTCTATCATGCAGATGAAGAAAGATGGCATCGGTGGTGCTTACGGAGCACAAAAGCCATGGTATGAAGCTCTTGACGATCCAGGTATGAATCAGATGAAGTATCTTAAAAACCTAATGCTTACCTTACCATTCTTTGACAGAGTTCCTGATCAATCGGTTATTGCAGGTACCAATGGCACCATGTACGACAGATTGATTGCTACACGTGGTAACGATTACTTGTTGGTGTATAACTACAGTGGTCGCCCCATGGATATCGATCTTACCAAGATATCAGGTGGAAAGAAAAAAGTATGGTGGTACACTCCTAAAAACGGAGAACTTGAGTACCTTGGTGAATATGACAACAAGATCAGTACATTCTCTAACGATGAGGGTTACCATTATGGCAGAGACAGGGTATTGATTGCAGTTGATGCTTCTCGTGATTATATTGATACCAGCTGGAATAAGTTACCTGATGCACAGGAAAACCTGAGAAAATAAAATTTAATTAACTATGAAGGGAAGAGCAATTTTAATATCAATAATACTGCTTTTATCATCTGTCAGTTCAGTAGTAGCCGACATTAAAATAGGTGATTTAAGGGTAGAGGCACTTGAAAACCCAATCGGAATAGATAGCAGAAAGCCGCGGTTTAGTTGGCGTATTTATGCTGAGGAAGAGCGGAATGTGATGCAGTACTCTTACCATATTAAGGTTGCTTCGACCCGAGAAAAACTGGATCAGGGTATAGCTGATATATGGGATTCGGGAGTTGTTGTTTCGGAGCAATCTCAGTGGGTTCAGTTTAAAGGAGAACCTCTAAAACGTAGCAGTTACTACTATTGGAAAGTAAACGTAACCACTAATAATGGTGAATCTGTATGGAGCAGTCCAGCTTATTGGTGCATGGGACTCTTATCCGAAAACGATTGGAAGTCGCGTTGGATAGGTATGGAGAGAGCTTCTGAGTGGGATTCAGAAACACAATGGTCACGACTCTCAGCCCGTTATCTCAGAAAAGAATTTGAAATCGATAAGCCGGTAAAGCACGCGGTGGTGCATATTTCGGGACAAGGACTTTACGAGCTTTTCATAAACGGCAAGCGTGTGGGTGACCAAGTTTTGGCACCTGCACCAACTGATTACAGGCAGACTTTACTTTATAACAGTTATGATGTAACACCACTTATAAAAGAGAATAGCAATGCCATGGGAGTAACTCTCGGAAACGGGCGATACTACACCATGAGACAGGATTATAAACCATACAAGATCCCTAATTTCGGTTATCCTAAAATGCGCCTTGCTTTTTATATAGAATATGAAGATGGAAGCAGAGAGGTGATTGGTAGCGATACCACATGGAAAATTACTGCAGACGGCCCAATCAGGAGCAATAATGAATATGATGGTGAGGAGTATGATGCACGTAAAGAGCTGACCGGATGGAATGAAGTTGGATATGATGATTCCTCATGGAAAAACGCAGAGCGTGTTGGGCTTCCTTATGGGACTCTAAGAGCTCAGATGATGGAAGGAATGAAAGTTGTAGACACCGTAAAGCCTATATCTATCACTAAGCTAGAAGATGATAAATATATTCTTGATATGGGTCAGAATATGGTAGGCTGGATTCGCATGAAGGTGAAAGGTAATGAGGGTGATACTGTGCAACTCCGTTTTGCGGAAATATTGAAAGATGATGGTAACCTGTTTCTCGATAATCTTCGTGATGCAAGAGTTACGGACAAGTATATTCTTAAAGGAGAGGGTGTTGAGGAATGGGCACCTGTATTTGTATATCATGGATTTAGGTTTGTAGAGGTCATTGGCTATCCGGGGGAAATATCCAAAGAGAATTTTATTGGCGAGGTGGTTAACGATGAAATGGATATCATTGGTAATATTGAAACATCAAATGCGGTTATTAACCAAGTAATGAAAAATGCATTTTGGGGTATCCGTGGTAACTATAAAGGAATGCCGATAGATTGCCCACAAAGAAATGAGCGTCAGCCATGGTTGGGAGACAGAACTATGGGAGGATTAGGCGAAAGTTATATTTTTGAGCATGTTCAACTTTACAGCAAATGGATAGATGATATCCGCGAATCTCAACGCGAGGACGGTACTATTCCGGATGTTGCACCTGCTTTCTGGAACTACTATTCAGATGTCGTAACCTGGCCAGCTGCTTTCTTTTTCAATGCTGATATGCTTTATACTCAGTTTGGTAATCTGAAACCGATTGAGAAAAACTACGAAAGCATGAAAAAATGGGTTCATCATATGAAAGATGAATATATAACAGATGATTTCCTGATGCCAAGAGATAAGTATGGTGACTGGTGCGTGCCTCCTGAATCGCCAGAACTGATTCATGCACAGGATCCAAGTCGTATAACCGATGGTGAATTAATAGCAACGGCCTATTACTATCGGATCCTACAACTAATGAGTAAATTTGCCAATCTGATAGGATTCGATAAAGATGCTAGTGAATACCTGCAACTGGCAGAGAAGATGAATATTGGATTTAATGATGCCTTTTTTAATAGTGATTCTCTTTACTATGGCAATAATACTACTACCGCCAACCTTTTACCATACTCTTTTGGCATGATCCCGGAAGAGTTTATACCAGCCGTTGAGGATAACCTGGTGAAAGGCATACTACATAATAACAATTACAGCGCTCATATCACTACAGGAGTAATTGGGGCACAATGGATTCTTAAAGGATTCTCTAGTATTGGACGACCTGATATCTCTTTCCAGCTTGCTTCTAACGACACTTATCCAAGCTGGGGCTATATGGCCAAAAGAGGAGCTACAACCATTTGGGAACTTTGGAATGGTGATACTGCGAATCCCGAAATGAATTCAGGTAATCACGTTATGTTGCTTGGGGATTTTATACCTTTTGGTTTCGAGAATCTGGCAGGGATAAAATCAGATCAACAGCAGGTAGCCTTCAAAAGGATTATCATGAAGCCTGATTTTGAAATCCAGAATTTGTCATACGTGAATTCTTCCTATAAAACTCCTTACGGAGAGGTGAAAAGTAACTGGAAAAAGGATTTAAAGCAGCTGGAATGGAATATAACTATACCGGCCAACAGTACAGCAGTGGTTCATTTTCCACTCAATGGCTTTAATATCAGAGAAGCTGGCAAACTTTTAAAGAATGGAGAAGGCTTTTTAAATATAAGAAAAGGAAGAGACTCCTACATTTGCGAAATTGGTTCAGGCGATTATCTTTTTACTCTGGATATGAATCCTGAAACAGGCAGATGGAGTGAGGGAATAGTTGAGGAGGAGTTTCTTTATGAATCTGCTCCCTTTCCTGAGTGTCATGCCGCAACCATAGCGGAAACGCCGGGAGGTTTAGTAGCTGCTTTTTTTGGAGGTACCAAGGAAAGAAACCCTGACGTAGAAATATGGGTTACCCGTAAAGTTGATGATCAGTGGACCGCTCCAATATCTGTGGCTAACGGAATTATCAACGACACGCTTAGGAAAGCCTGTTGGAATCCTGTGCTGTTTCAAGTACCAGGTGAAGAGTTGCTGCTCTTTTATAAAATAGGAAATTCAGTGAGCGACTGGACCGGACATCTGATTCGTTCTTTTGATAACGGTATAACCTGGAGTGAGCCGGAGAATCTTCCAGAAGGTTTTATCGGACCTGTAAAAAACAAGCCTGTTATGGTAGGTAACAAAATGATTTGTCCCTCCAGCCTCGAAGGTAGTCTCGGTTGGAGAGTTCACTTTGAGATTACAGAAGACAAGGGTAAAACCTGGAGAAAAGTGGGTGCTATAAACGATGGAAAAGCAATACGTGCTATCCAGCCCAGCATCTTAACTTACGAAGATGGTTCGCTTCAAGTGCTCTGTAGAACCCGTGAAGGAAAATTGGCAGAGGCGTGGTCATATGACCAAGGTGAAACATGGAGTGAAATGACACTTTCCGATTTACCGAACAATAATTCAGGAACAGACGCAGTAACGTTAAGTGACGGACGCCAGTTCTTGGTTTATAATCACGTGACACCTCCGGGAGCTACTGGCAAAGGTCCTAGAACACCTTTGAATATAGCACTTTCAAAAGATGGTAAAGAGTGGTTTGCATCTTTGATACCTGAGGATTCACCATTGGGACAGTATTCCTATCCCTCTGTAATCCAGGGTGCAGACGGACATATACATGTTGTATATACATGGCGCCGTGAACTGATTAAATACTTGAAAATAGATCCTACAAAACTAAAATTAATACCTATGCCAAACGGAGAGTGGCCAAATTGATTTGTCAAATATTGTACAAAAATACTGTTTAAATTTACAATTAGTACAAACCTATTTTTCAGGACTAGACACTAGATTAGACACAAGCATTTCTCTTACATTTCTCTTATTCCACTCTTTTATTCTTCTTAATTCGTTCTTCGTTATATAAGCTATCAAAGAACCAGGTAAGACTCATTAATGAATTATGTAGCATAAAAAACGGGAGGGAAACTGTTTTATCTCCCTCCCGTTGATCTGTTTATTATACAAGATAAATATTAAAGCTCCTTGATACGGATATTTCTGAATTTTACATGAGAACCATGTCCTAGAAAACCAATGTGGCCCGTTTTATTCAATAATCCCGGATGATCACGCCCATCCATGGTGCCGTTTTTGGAAGCATCACGAATATT
>JAQUIZ010000204.1 GCA_028683355.1 Fermentimonas sp. | reverse complement strand
CCCGATAAGTAGGATTATCAATATCCAATACTTGTTGATATGTTTCTGCTTGCTCACTTGGTAGGGACGTGCTGTCAATCGTTTGCATCAACTCTTTTATTTCCTTCTGCTTACGCCTTGTTTCACCTGATTTAATACCGCCTGAACGCCCCAATTTCCTAACTTCGCCCTCGCTTCGCTTGTTCATAGGTATAAGATTTTCAGCCCCTTTATTTGCTTCCGTTTTTTTATTTTCTTGCTTCATGTCGCTGTATTTTTAATTTTGTTGTTGTTGTTAATTCCGTTAAATAACCGTTAGTTCATCAATTTCATCTATATTAAATAGCTGTTGTAATAGATCGCATCAATAAGCAAACAACCGATTACAACCGATTTACAACCTAAGTACAACCTAAGTACAACCTATTGTATTGATAATCAATCAATAAACAACCGTTACAACCTAAACGCATATTGATATACTTCATGTAGTTATTTACTTCAAGTGTATAGGTTAGTATCACATCTAATATTTTACTCGTAATGTTGGAATCGGTTGTATAGGTTGTTTTATCCCTGAATATCAACGCTTTAGGTTGTACAAACGGTTGTAATCGGTTGTACTTTCGCTGTTTTGGTTGTTTGAAATCATTCATCTTTGACGCAAATTAAAAAGGTAACTGACTAATTTCATCATTGACTGACTCATCATTTACTGAATTCCATTTTCTGCCTGCACCATATTCAAAAGGCAGTTTATGAAATTCCAGATAAGCATCAATAAACTTTCTTGCGTTGTTGCGGTGAAACATATCCCTGTCTTTTCCAGATAATTGTAATTTGTTGAATTCACTTAGAAAATCAGATACTGTGAACGACTTTTTATACTTTAGTTCGTCCCAGATACTTTCAAAAGTATCCAGTATGTAATCATTCGAAAAATACGCTCTGAAGTTATCAGCTTCTTTTGAATAATCTATTTTCTGAAGTCCCACGCTTAAAAAGTGCGATGAACAAATACATAAGAATTGAAAAAATAAACTCCACTCATCAGAATCCCAGTCATCAAAGAATCGCTTTCCGAAATATTCGACGGGTGTATTTTCATTATTCCAGTAATCAGAAAACTTAAATTCTGCAAACCTTCTATTTGTTGACGTTGCTTCCTTCTTAAAAGGTACCGCCCAGTTAGTTGTGATCACAAATTTTGCTACATCTTTAAAAGGAATTGTTTCGGTTGTTGTACCTTTCCTTTCCGCTTTAATGTCACCTGTGATGTCTGTATACAGTGAATCGAAATTAAACGTCTTCGGCACATCGTCCAGTATATACAGATCATGATAAGGCTGAAGATCATTATATTTGTGTATATAACTTGTTGCGTGTGCATCACCGCCCCTGTATTTTTCTTTCCTGACTTGCTTTATTGCATCTGTAAGAAGTGACTTCCCACGTCCGCCGTTTCTGTCTTCGTCATTTGCGCCGTCGTCGCTTAGTATGATAGCGAACGTCTGTGCGTGATCTTTGTAATTACTGATAAGGTATCCGATCATAGAGAAAAACTTCCTTGCGGTCGTTAATTCGTCGCCTGTCAAGTCTTCTGCGGTCGCTTCACGTCCAGTAATAGCAAAAAGAAGGAA
The DNA here is from genome assembly GCA_028683355.1 of Fermentimonas sp. GTDB lineage: Bacteria > Bacteroidota > Bacteroidia > Bacteroidales > Dysgonomonadaceae > Proteiniphilum. Next base: position 2,135 of record JAQUIZ010000204.1, on the reverse strand, counting down.
TCTTTCAAAATCGCCCATCTGTCTGCTATCAAAGTCAAATTCTTTAAATTCATGATTTAAGCTTTCAACTTCCATAAACAACCCCAGTTCGTTGCTCTCGTACGGAATCATTTTCATTCCGTCGGCTGTTATTCTTGCAACTCCATTTTTAAACGGAATGTAAATTGTATCCTTAGTATCCCTATTGAGTTGTAGCGGGACTTCGTCAAGTAGCAAAAAGCTGTCATAAATTGCAGTCTTATGTTTGATTAAAAGCGTCTCCAGTTCGGTTCTTTTGTCTTCATGTCTGATATTATTCTTTAAAAATGATATGATCTTATTCCTCACATTATACGGCTTCAGAATCTTGTTTTCATTTTTAATAACTATCGGGTTCGCGTTCTCATCAACATCAATTTTTATAAATCCCTGCTTTTCGTAAAAGCGTGCAAGTCGCGACGGTGAAACAGTGAAATCATCAGAATAAAAATTAAAGTCTTCACTCTCTAAATCCTGCTGAAGTGTTTCATCTTTTGGTGAAAATCTCGCATCAGCTTCACCGTATCCCAGTGATAAAAGTTTTTGACGTGCTTTCGGCTTATCACCGTTGCACTCCAGAATAGCAAACACATCTGAAGGACTATGAAATCCGCTTTCAAACGGCGGTGTTTCTTTATATACTCTTAAACCGCCCCTCTTATTTCCATCGGAATAAGTGAAAGTAGCTGAAAAGTTATTCACTTCGTCGGGACTCTTTAGATAAACATCAGCATCATCATTATTATCATCACTTCCTATATTGCAAACAGTCCATTTGTGCGCTTTTAAAAGCTCTACTACATCGCCCCTATTGTTGTAATCCTGTAGCGGTGAACGTGCCTTAAAACGTGCCCTATCGCTTTGCGTGCCTGTGTTAATGTCATTCATAGCATCAAAGATTTTCAAATGGTAAAAATTCTCCTGTCTTTTTCCAGTGCCGTTTGTGCATATCTAAGAAACGATGCCGTTCACGCATCCCGGGGTTCTGTCTGTAGTAGTAGACTGGCTTTTGGTAATGCTGTGTAATTCTTTTGTCTTTGCGCCGGGGTTGACTACCTATCATTATGATCTTACCATCATCATTAAGTTCACAAATGATTTTATAAGCCTGTGAGTAGGTTATTTTCAATTTACTTGCGACTTCACCAATTGAATAAGCATCATTCAGGGTGTGGAGAACCTTTTTCTTGAGTTCTATATTTTTACAACTTTTTTTGCACAATGGTAAATATTTAGTACCTTTGGACTGGTATTCAATACTTAACCCCTCAAAGTTGGTATTAATATTTCCCTGCACCTGGTTCCTCGCCGGGTGTTCTTTTTTTGTCATATTAAAACCCTCCTTTATTATTTTCAGCGAATAGCTTCAATGCTATCTCTGTATCGGTTAATAATATTCTGCCCTGTTGAGTAACTGCGGGTGCCAGCCATGTGTTCTTATACTTTTGGGCTGTTGCGTGGCTCACTCCGAATAAATCCCTTATGCCTCTCAATCCTTTGACGTATCGGGGCAAATCTTTTCTCTCTACCTCTTTGCTTGCCTGCATTGCTTTCTCAACTGCTGAATTAATAGCTTTCTCAAAGTCGCTTGCATCGATTAATAACATCGTGCCTGCATTACCTTTGTTTTGTAAAGTTTTAAAATCCATGATAATAATTTTTCAGTGTGAGTACTCCAGCTTGTGCCTTGCTTTGTACCTCCAGATGGTTTGCACATTGCCATCTGTTTTACACATCACAAAGATACATTCAGATAAACTAAAAAGTATCGTAATGTATTGATAAATAATCATTTGCGTGTCGATGGGTGTGGTCGATTATTCGGCTAAGGTGGTCGATTTTGCTAAATACTATCAGATAAGGCGTTTTTTATGGTCGATAAGTAGGGGTTAAAATGGTCGATTTCAAGGAATAAAAAAAGTGCATATTTCAGCACTTTTCTAATATTATGAACACTATATAAATTTAATTGTATTTTGATAAAACATCCGAGAATTCGCTGTTACTGCTTTTTGATTCTGAATTTGGTCTTAAATTATCTTTCAAATTGCCTTTACTGTCTCGGAAAAGAAACATTTTATTCATGTCTTTTGTATCTATATTAAAATGTTTGCTGA
>JAQUIZ010000203.1 GCA_028683355.1 Fermentimonas sp. | reverse complement strand
GTATTGGGCCTGCCGTTGTCCAAGCAGTAAAGGGGGGCGTAGATTTCTTCGTTGATCTTACAAAATACTTCTTCATAGAAAACTGGTGCCCAGCTCTTTTTTAACATTTTAGCGATACTTGGTTTCATTGTCTGGTAATGATTGAATAGGTCATCCTGTAAATGAGTATCATTTTTTCTGAACATTTTTCAAAAACCACCTATATTTTAAATTTACAGTTTAATAGCTGCGTTTTCCTCTATTTTACTTCGACATCCATAGCTATTTATCCTGCTAATCTAAAAGGTTTTTGGGGGTTTTTGCAGGGGAATCAATGAATCAATGCACGAAATTCGTGTAAATTCATTTTGCAGGAGGTCATACCATGATCCCGTACCGAGAAATCATCCGACTCCACTGTCAGGGGCTAAGTCAACGCAGCATTGCTGCAAGCTGTAAATGCTCCCGCAACACTGTTGCCAAGGTAATCAATAGGGCCAAAGAGTTAAATCTTTCATGGCCGCTTCCCACTGAAACCACCGATGGTGATTTGGAAACCAAGTTCTTTAACAAACCATCAACACGTGATACCGGGCGGCGTTATCCCGATTTAGAGCATGTTCATAAGGAAATGGCCAAATCAGGAGTAACCCTAAGACTTCTATGGGGCGAATACTGCGAGGAATACCGCCAAAACCGAGAACAGCCCCTTATGTACTCGCATTTTTGCCAACACTATCAGGAATATGCCCAAACCAAAAGAGCTACCATGCATATTCCCCGTAAACCCGTTGAACAAATCGAAGTTGATTGGGCCGGACAAACAATGAACATCTTTGATCGCGATACCGGAGAAGTATTTCCAGCATATATTTTCATCGGGGTACTGTCCTACAGTCAATATACATACGTAGAGGCGTTCCTGTCACAGAATCAAGAAAGCTGGATAACCGCCCATGTAAACTGTTTGTTCCTGAGTATTTGTTTTCGTTACTGGAGGGGGACTAACTGTTTGTGGTTTAGCTGCCGATTGAACCGTTGGTGCTGGAGCTGAGGCTGGTGGTGTGGTTGGAGCAGTGACCTTAACCAGCCTTCCGGCAACCTGTTCCTACGTCTCTCGCGGTTTCCCATAAACAAAATCCTCCATCTGGTATTATTTTACCATCTGAAGGATTTACACAAATATTTTTACACTCTCCTTCCCGGTTGCGTTTCGAAAAACCAATTCTTTATGGAAGATAACTATTTCTCTCCAGTATTTAATTTTCTTCTATAAACTATGCACGCGGTAATTAAGAGAACAATTCCAGCCGTTAATCCAAAGATATTTGAAGTCATATTTCTATTATCTTTAATTGGATCAGTTCCACCGCCAAGCTCCATCTTATCTTTTGTCATTTCTTTATGATATAAAAGAATTTTCTCAGCTGATTCATTAAGTGACTTTTTTTGGTGTTTTACCAGACCAAGGGAATCATTATTGCGTATTGGTAATATATTATATTCAGAATCATTTTGTTCGATTAACGCAAAAAGATGTAAGTTATCATCGTAAATAAGTTTGTTCGTTGAATTATTTAACAAACTTTTTGCTTCTGCAATATCTTTTTCGAATGTAGTAATGTTGCTTATTTTTTGGATATCCCCTTTTCCATTTGATTCTACAACAGTAGCAAAACCGATGGTTTTATCACCAATCATGATTGGAAAAATGTATCCTCTAAAAGATAGTATGTTCTCGTAATTCTGATTGTTTAAAAGTTCTGATGAAATAACATAAAATGGATATCCTTTACCTAAAGTAGTATTATCAAATGACTCTGAATCAGACACCCCGAAATTTGTTTTATCTGCTTCTAATGCTGCTTTGTGTACATTTAATGAATTCTCAGCAGATATTTTTATCGTCTCAATTTGCTTTTCATCATCCACTGCATTCGCATATACAAAATTAACTGATGTTAAAAATACTACCGCAGCTAACATTAGAACTAACAGGCTTTTTTTTATTTGCATCATTGTAAACCCTCCCTTTATACATAAATATAGTAAACACTACCACCATTCCAGTACGAACTGTATGTCTCATATGTGAAAATATTATAAGATGCATCCCAAGGATCAATATAGTACACGTCATAAAGGCCGATTTCAGTATTTTGGTAATAACCACGGATAACTTCCGCATGGTTACTACGCGATGCAATCATTGGCTCACCATTTTCAATTTGACTAACAATCGTTGAAAATGACAGACTAGATAATGTTGTCGTAGAGTGTATGCCCCAATGCCCTAAAGCAGAACTCATCTCATAAACATTACCACCTTCATCGGGATCTGGCCAGTCATAGATGAATGTAACAATATCACCCTGACTCGGATACTCACCAAAATAATTGCATACCATTTGAGTACAGGCTGCCCAACACCAAGAATCTGTATCTTGTTCTTGTGCAGTAACATTTAACAACCTATAACTAGTATATGCATTTGTAGTAAGTGGCCGAAGACTTATGGCACTTGTTATTATTATTGTTGCTAGAAAACAAACCAAAATTTTATTCTTTGATATCATACATTACCCTCCTATAAAAATATGATTCGTTTGGCACAAATAATTCTTTTTAAATACTCCCTTTTCATATGAATTTTATTGATAAATAATTCCAAATTTGATTAATTATTCTTTTTAGATTAACAATAATCCTCTTAATTTATGATTTAATTATCGTCATATTACAACAATGTAATTAATTTCCTGTCGAATGCAGTCGACACCATTAGCATCCTATTTATAACACAAAAGCTGTACCCGTTCATCGGCACATCCATCTGATACTTTTTACCTATTTATAAGAAAACTATGAGAAATGACCTCTATATTCGGTTGTTTGGTTTTTTAAACAAAATCTCAGAGAAGAGATAAAATGGCGGTACCGGTCAAAGTGGTACGGGGGTGCGGACAAATCCTTGGACTGGAGGTGTCCGATGAGGCAATTCACAGAAGAAGAGAAACAGCAGGCCATTGACTTGTATTTCGAGAAATGCCTTACGACAAAGGAGACAGTTAATCGTCTGGGTTATCCCACCAGACAGAATCTAGAACGGTGGCTGAAGAATGATCCCCGCTACGGCGAAGCTTTTCGTCATGGGTTCTATCCACTTAAAACTAAGGTAGAGGCTGTTGAACATTATCGAACCGGAGCGTATACAGCTGCTGAGATAGCCAGGAAATTCAACATCGGTAGTTCTGACGTCGTACTGAACTGGGTGCATAAGGTAGAGCAATTGGGATATAATGGTCTCATTCCAAAGAAACGGAGTGCCTCCATGCCTAAACCGAAATCACCGAACATACCAGACGACATAGACGAATTAAAACGGCGTTGTGAAGAGCTTGAGATGGACAATGCGATATTGCAGGAAACGATTGAAATCCTAAAAAAAGACCCAAGCGTCGATCCGAGAGGCCTGAGCAACAGGGAAAAAACCCAGGTGATCGGCGCGTTAAAAACCACCTACCCGATAACCAAACTGATGAAGAGGATAGGGATTGCTCGCTCTAGTTACTATTTTCATCAACTGAAGATAGGCCGACCAGATCCGTATGATAGATAGGAATTTGCTTTTTTACCCTTCTCAGTATATCACTGGTCAATATTGTAACGCTATCATTATTATCCCAATATTACCCATGAAATTATAATTTTCATAAATAAGGCCGTTACCATAGTATATTTAGGTGAAATCTAACTTGACTATTGCCGCAGATGGAACTGACCGGCAGA
>JAQUIZ010000202.1 GCA_028683355.1 Fermentimonas sp. | reverse complement strand
GTACGTTTTGCTCTTTGATGATTGTACTTTGAGCAGCTTTCTGCATGTCGTTTAGTCGTTCAACACCCAGATTGGCTAGTATATTTTTGTTCTGATCTTCTTTTTTCATAAAACAAAGATACTACATTATAACTCACCACGTTCTATTACTCCTTTCAGATGATTCCACATAAAGAAGTACAAAATACATACAATACTTGGGGCAGGATACTCAAAAGGGAATATCCGGCCCCTAACTACTTAATTTAGATATTCACTTCAGATAGAAAATGATGCATTATCAATCTGAAATAACTTAAAAGAATGAACCGTAGATTAGCCCGGTGAAGGTAGCCATAATTATCACTAAAGACACATAGACCGCTGTCTTTTTCGTTCCCATCACTCCGCGAATCACCAGCATATTGGGAAGTGAAAGCGAGGGGCCGGCAAGTAACAGTGCCAATGCAGGTCCTTTTCCCATGCCGCTGGCAAGAAGACCTTGTACAATGGGTACTTCAGTGAGTGTGGCGAAATACATGAAAGCCCCTGTGATGCTGGCAAAGAAGTTGGAGAAAAGAGAGTTTCCACCTACTGCCCATTCAATCCACTCGTTGGGTACTACACCTGGGATAGCCACATTATCGTGTGTCGATCCCAGCAAAAAGCCGGCAATTACCACCCCGATGACCAGAAGCGGCATGATTTGTTTCGCAAAACCCCAGGCAGAGAGGGTCCACTCCCTGTTCTCTTCATCGTTCTTGTCAAAGAGAGTCACCACAGAAAGAGCAGCTATTCCCACTATCATGGGCACCATAGGCGCCAGCTTTGGATTGGGGATAAACTGGTTAACCAGAAGTGCCGATAACACTGTAGCAACTACACCCATCATTACCCATTGCCACTTGATCTTTAATATTTTTATAAGTGACCAGGCAAGCATCAACGCCAAAAAGCCTGTGATATACCATTTGTAGTTGTAGATATAAAACCAAACGCTCGATGTATCTCCCGATGCGGGAGCACCCCAGTTGGCTGCTACCAGAATAAATACCAGTGTAAAGAAGTGGAACATGGTCTGCGACATTGGTCGTTTGGCCGGTGGTGCTTCAAAGTTCATTTGTTCCTCCTGTTTTACTTTCTCCTCCTTGCGGAAGATAAAAGCCATCACCAGTCCGATGATGACCGAGAAGAGTATGGCCCCCACCATGCGGGCAACACCCATTTCTGTGCCAAGAATACTCCACGTAAGGATGATAGAGAGGATGCTGATAGATGGTCCTGAGTAGAGGAATGCTACTGCAGGCCCCAATCCAGCTCCACGCTTATATATACTTGTAAAAAGAGGGAGTATGGTACATGAGCAGACTGCCAGGATGGCTCCTGAAACAGATGCCACTGTATATGAAAGCCACTTATTTGCGTTCGCTCCAAAGTACCGGATCACCGATCCCTGACTTATAAACACGGCGATAACCCCGGCAATAAAGAAAGCCGGGAGCAAACAAAGGATCACATGCTCCTGTGCATACCATTTAGAGAGATCGAGTGTGGCATAGATGGCGGTCATAAAGCGCTCACTGCCAATAGGCAGAAAAAAGATCAACCCAAAAATAAGCACCATCCACCCCAAATATTTTAATTCTTTTTTTGTTTCCATTTTCTATTTTATTAACAATGCAAATCCTTCCCACATCAGTGATGTGAGTTGCTAAATATCAGTTTGCCAAATATCTATACTCCTAATATTTTTTTTATTTCTGCTTCTGAGGGTACATGGCCTTTCAATTTTACTTCACCATCTACCACCACAGCCGGTGTCGACATCACGTTATACTTCATTATCTCCATAATGTCTTCCACCTTGCGGATTGTCGCTTCAACTCCGGTTTGCTCTACCACTTTTTTGATAGCATCGTAAGTCAATACACATTTTTTGCAACCGGGGCCCAATACCAATACTTCCATAATTTTACTTCCTTTTTGATTTTGTAATTTGTTGATGTTATATTTGTTTTGTTTATATTTTTATTTTAGCATTATGATCAGATGGAATTCGCTATCATCATGTCCTTGTCTATAAATGATTTACATTCTCGTTTCATTTTCATCAGAGGTTTATTAGGATATAATAAATGCCCACAATGATAAATACTGCTGCAACTACACGTTTGAACCACTTCTGGAAACTATTCATACGGTTGTAGAATTTTCCGATGTTGCTTACACTATAAGCCAGCAGCCAGGCGATAATGATCACAGGAAGGCCTGTGGCTATTGCGAAAATTGGTGGTAGCAAGAGTCCTGACGTGGAGGCAATCGTCATCGGGATCAATCCTCCAAAATATAGCATCCCACTGTAGGGACAGAATGCCAGTGCGAACAGCAATCCCAGTAGAAAAGCATCCCAATATGTTTTTTTTCCTTCCTTATTACTGAACTTCTCAGTCAATTTTCCTACCCCTGGCAGATTCAAGTGGATGATGTCGAGCATGAAGATGCCGATCAACAGCAAAGCTACTCCCAGCCATATGCCACCGATGCCCTGCATAAGGCCGGCAATCTTAAACTGACTTGCTCCGAAGAAGAATAGCATGCCGAGCGCGGTATAAGTAAACATTCTTCCCAGAGTGTAGAAGAGACCATTAAACAAAACCCGCTTTTTAATGCCAATATCTTTGCTCAGATAGGCTGTTGCAGTAATATTCGTTGCCAGCGGACAAGGGCTGATGGCTGTCATCAGTCCTAGCAGGAATGCAGTGAGCAATGGCCAGCTGGAGCCATCAGTGAGGCTCTGCAGAAAATTCATCATAGTTTACTTCAATTTCTTGTCTATTATCCCCGGTCTTAGCAGCCAGGGAATTAAAAGCTGACTGTTACTATCAGAGCCTCTTATCTATTTCACTCTTTAGCAACTCTTTCACTCCCTGCGGATTGGCAAAAGCGTTTTGTGTCATGTCTATATGGTTGTCACCCTTTGCAACGATCAGCGCATTCCATGTTACGCCATACTTTTCTACAAGTTCTTTGTTGCCTGCTTCATCGGTCTTAATTTCCATAAAATGTACATTTTGATTATCACCATACATCTGCTTCACCGCTTCTTGAGCAACATCCTGGACTGCAATACAGGTCTTACACCGTTGTTTGCCATGGAAATAATAGACATAGACTGAATTGGGGTCATCGTTCGCAACTAAGGTTTTCACAGAACTGTTTCCTGAAATCTCGGAAGAAGCATGCGGTGTATCTGTTTTTTTCTCGCTTCCGTTTCCGCAAGCAGTTACAATAAATGCAGTGATGAGCATTATAAGAAATTGTTTCATACGTGTTAAATTTTTAATTGTTAAAGAAAAGTATTTCGTTTGTGTTTCGAATTAATTCATTTTTCAGTTTATTTCAGAAGAATAATAAATTAACAATAGCTATTTACCGGTGCTATCTGATCTATAAAAGATACCAGCAGTTCTCTTGTAATCTCCCATTTATCTTTGTTAATACAATACTTTACAGTGGGAGGAGTAAATTCTCCCTGTATCAGTCCCGCTTCTTTCAACTCGTTAAGGTGTTGAGAGAGCGTGCTCTTGGCCACCGGAATCACCTCCGACATATCACCGTGATAACAGCAGCTTTGATCGGCTAACATCTGCATAATTGCAATCCTGACTGGATGTCCCAGAGCCTTTGCAATACGTGAAAGCTTAATCTGTTCTTCTGTGAATTCTTTCTTTGCCATGATATCTATTGTAACATAAATTGTGTAATTTGTTTCAGTTCGTAAATATACGAA
>JAQUIZ010000201.1 GCA_028683355.1 Fermentimonas sp. | reverse complement strand
AATATTTTACGATACTCACCCTCCAGCGAGTTGAGTATGATTGCGTTGCACCGCTATTTTCCCGTGCGTTATCAAGGTATGTATGCCAATGCATTTAAAGAAAGCGGTGATGTCAGCAATGAGCGAGGATTATATTTGGGAGTGTCTTGCAGTCCCTTCCGCAGGGTAAGAATGGAGATGTATGCAGATATTGTTCAGTTTCCGTGGCCCAAGTATAATATTGACCGTCCATCGAAAGCGTTGGATTTGTATTTTTTAACCACATATAATCCCACATCAGTAAGCAGTATCCAGTTACGTTATAAGTTCAAGCAAAAAGAGAAGAACCAGCTGAAGTCGGACATTAACATTAAAAGTATTGAGCCCTATCACACCCAAAAGATCCGTTTACGTTATGAATACACCAGTGTTAATGACTGGAATTTCAGGACCACCGCGGATGCAGTCATTTATAAAGAGACATATACCCCCATTGAAAAAGGGATGATGCTTTCGCAGAATATCCGTTATGCGTGGAGTGACCAATCTTCGTCAGATATATTTGTCGCCTATTTCGACTCCCCATCCTACAATGCCCGTTTATATTCCTATGAGCGAAGTCTGGTAAGCAGTTTTTACATACCATCGTTTTACGGAAACGGATTCAGGTTTGCCTTCACTTCACGGTTTGCCATCAGCAAGCGATTATTGTTCGCCGTGAAAGGAGCCCACACCTTATATTTAGACAGAGACACTATCGGTTCAGGAACCGAAAAGATTGCAGGCAATCACCGTACCGACCTCTACACATATTTGCGTTGGAAGTTCTGATATCCTTATTTTTATTACTTTTGTATAAAATAGAATTCAATGGCAAGTAACCTTCTACAAATAGATTCATTAACAAAAAGTTTTGGCGACCACAGGTTGTTTGAGAACATCTCTTTCGGCATTTTCGAAGGAGACAAGATAGGATTGATTGCGAAAAACGGAGCAGGCAAAACCACGTTGTTGAATATGATTGCCGGCAAGGAACCCATTGACGGCGGCAAGATCGTTTTCAGGAATGAGATCCGTTTTGCCTATTTGGAGCAGTCGCCCCCCTACGATCCCGACAAGACCGTTATTGAGTCCTGTTTCAATACCGACAATGATATTGCCCGTGTGATATCGCGATATGAAGAAGTGATGTCGTCCGGCAAGCATGAAGAGATGGATGAAGTCATTTCCCAGATGGATTTGCTTAAGGCATGGGATTACGAGCTAAGGATCAAGCAGATTTTATCGACCTTAAAAATCACCAAGTTAGACCAGAAGATGGGTGAGTTGTCCGGTGGTCAGATTAAGCGTGTCGCTTTGGCCAATGTGTTGATATCAGAGCCCGATCTTGTGATATTGGATGAGCCCACCAACCATTTGGATTTAGATATGGTGGAGTGGTTAGAAGATTATTTGAGTCGATCCGGTATCAGTCTCCTTATGGTTACCCACGACCGATATTTTTTGGACAGAGTCTGCACTCAGATCATCGAGATAGATGATTTTCAGATCTATTCATATAAAGGCAATTATTCCTATTATCTGGAGAAGCGTGAAGAGCGTATTATGAATCAGAATGCCGAGACCGACAGGGCGCGTAATTTGTTCCGCAAGGAATTAGACTGGATGCGTCGTCAGCCCCAGGCCCGTGCCACTAAAGCCAAAGCCCGTATTGATGATTTTTACAAGTTAGAAGAGAAAGCCAAGAAGCGCAAGCGCGATGCCCAGCTTCGTCTTGACGGCAAAGGCAGTTATATTGGCAATAAGATTTTTGAAGCCCAGCATGTAGATAAGCGTTTTGACGAGATTGTTATCACCAAAGATTTCAATTATATTTTTGCCCGATACGAGAAGATGGGTATTGTAGGCAATAATGGAACCGGTAAGTCCACCTTTGTGAAGATGCTTTTAGGTGATATTGCGCCCGATTCCGGAGTTTTTGATGTAGGCGAGACCGTGAATTTTGGTTATTACAGTCAGGACGGTCTCCAGTTCAACGAAGAATCCAAGGTTATTGATGTAGTCCAGGAGATTGCCGAAGTGATAGATTTAGGTAATGGAAACAAGTTAACCGCATCACAGTTTCTTCAGCATTTTTTGTTTGCCCCCGAGAAGCAGCACGACTATATATATAAGTTAAGCGGAGGAGAAAAACGTAGATTATATTTATGCACCGTTTTGATAAAGAACCCCAATTTTCTGGTGTTGGATGAGCCCACAAACGATTTAGATATTGTGACTTTGAATATGTTAGAAGAATATCTGACAAGTTTTAAGGGCTGTTTGATTGTAGTTTCGCACGACCGTTATTTTATGGACAAGGTAGTGGACCATTTGATGGTGTTTGAAGGCAACGGCGTTATTAACGAGTTTCCCGGTAATTACACCCAGTACAGAGAATGGAAAGCCATTGAAGACCGGAGATTGTTAGAAGAACAGAAGAGCGTTGCCGCCGAGCGTCAGTCCGAAAAGGAGAACATTAAAACTGCCGAGAAGACGAAATTATCTTTTAAGGAACGCAAGGAGTTTGAGTTATTGGAAAAAGAGATAGAAGCCCTTGAAACTGAGAAAAGTGTTATCACCCAAGCCTTGTCGTCCGGCACCCTGTCATCCGAAGAACTGATTGACAAATCCAATCGTATAGGCGAAGTCCTTTCTTTGATAGACGAGAAAACCATGCGTTGGCTAGAGTTAAGTGAATTAGCCTGATAGCAGATGCTTATTTAGAATCGTTTCAAATTAAAAACTCTATCCTTTTAGACTATTATAATTCCTTATTTTTCGCTATATTTGCATGAATCATTATTAAATTTATATACGTTATGGATAGTATCAAGGGAACAAAAACAGAGAAGAACCTGTTAATGACATTTGCAGGTGAATCACAAGCCAGAATGCGTTACACTTATTTTGCCAAGGTAGCAGACAAAGAAGGCTATAAACAGATTGCCGCTATTTTTTTAGAGACCGCAGAGCAGGAAAGAGAGCATGCAAAGCGCATGTTTAAATATCTTGAGGGCGGCATGGTAGAGATTACCGCCAGTTTCCCTGCCGGAGTTATTGGCACCACTGCTGAAAATTTGGAAGCCGCCGCTGCCGGTGAGCATGAAGAGTGGACCAGTCTTTACCAGCACTGCGCAGATGTAGCATTAGAAGAAGGTTTTAAAGAAATTGCCACTATGTATCGTATGATTGCGAGAGCAGAAGCCATTCATGAAGAACGTTATTTACAGTTGTTAGAACGTGTGAAGACAGAAACTGTGTTTTCGCGTGATAAAGAGATTGAGTGGATGTGCCGTAATTGCGGATATGTTTATATAGGCAAGAGTGCCCCCAAGACATGTCCTACTTGTCTTCATCCTCAATCATACTTTGAGCCAAGAAATACCAGCTATTAATTTGATTATTAATATGACAAGAGCATCCCCGCCTCAGGATGCTTTTGTCTGCTGTTGTCCTTTTTAAATGAGGTTTTCAATTCCAGATAATACCATGTTAAATTTGTTAAGCAATATATATATCCATAAAAATACCATTCTGTCAGCCAGTCTTATAAACTACAGTCGTTTGCGTCAAAATAAATATCATTTTTCATATTTTATATATCAATTTACATAGTCGTTCATGAAACTGATGACTATAAATTTGCACATATCTATAAATTTTATAATATTTCATAGAATTAAGTAAAGTTAATACCTAGTAAATTTTATTTTTTTACCGATGATTAGTGCAATGAGATATAATAATATAATAAT
>JAQUIZ010000067.1 GCA_028683355.1 Fermentimonas sp. | reverse complement strand
TTATTTAAGAAGCATAATGTGGCTGTCTATTCAGCAAATTTTGCTCTCTACGGAGATATGAGCCGAAGAGTTATGTCTGTTCTTTCAGGTTTTACTCCAAATCAAGAGGTTTACTCCATAGATGAGTGTTTTCTTGATCTATCAGGTATTCAGGAGGATATAAGAGAGTACGGCCTTAAGATGAAGGAGACAGTGTGGAAATGGACAGGGATACCTGTTGGCGTTGGCATTGCTCCCACAAAGGCATTGGCAAAAATAGCAAATCGAATTGCAAAGAAGTATCCTTCACAAACAGGCGGTTGTCATGTGATAGACAGTGAAGAGAAGCGACTGAAAGCACTAAAATGGCTCCCTGTTGAGGATATTTGGGGAGTGGGTAGAAGGAGTGCAATGAAACTGAATGCAGCAGGAGTTACCAAAGCAATTGATTTTGCTCAGATGCCTGAGTCTTGGGTACGTAAAAATATGACTATAACAGGAGTAAATCTTCAGCGTGAACTTAAAGGAATTCCTTCAATCAACTTGGTAGACCTTGAGAAAGCGAAGAGTTTTTCTGTCACCCGCACTTTTGAGAAGGAGTATGACACCTGGGATGAGGTGAAAGAGCGTTTGATTACTTTTGTCTCTCTGGCAGCAGTTAAGGTAAGGGCGCAACACTCTTTGTGCCGCCGCATGCAGATCTTTCTGCAAACAAATTTCTATAAAGACACTGAGGAGCCGATTGCCCGCAGTGTGGAGGTCAGACTTCCATTCCCAACCTCATCAACTCTTGAAATTGTTGATTTTGCATTGGCGGGTTTAAAACAGATTTATGAACCCTTCAGACATTACAAGAGGGCAGGGGTAACACTTTACGATTTTATCGATACGCAAAACTGTCAGCCTTCACTTTTCCCGGAGATGAACTCTGATCCACGTCACGGTCGACTGATGGATGCTGTCGACAGAATTAATCACAAAACAAAGGGAGGAGTTCGGTTAGCCTCAATGGATGCGCGAACGTTTAAGATGCACCGCAATCATCTTTCAAAGGAATTTACAACCAATATTAATGACATTCTCGAAGTGAAATGTGACTAATCTGTTTGAATTTTAATAAATTGACCTTATATTTGGATAATATTAGATGCCCCTTGTTTAACCAATAAGGCAATATTTGTTATAGTGAACCGAAAAATAATCCATATTGATATGGATGCTTTTTATGCATCCATTGAACAACGAGATAATCCTGAATATCGCGGTAAGCCTCTTGCTGTGGGATATGGTGAAAAACGGGGTGTTGTGGCAGCGGCCAGCTATGAAGCCCGAAAATATGGTGTTTATTCTGCAATGCCTTCAGTAACAGCGCTTCGTAAATGTCCACATATTATTTTTGCACCACCAAGGTTTGATGTATATCGCAATGTTTCTAACCAGATAATGCAGATTTTCCAGGAATACACCTCACTTGTAGAGCCACTATCGCTTGATGAAGCCTTTCTTGACGTTACGGTAAATAATAAGGGAGCCCGTTCTGCAACTCTAATCGCCAAAGAGATAAAACAAAAAATCTTCAACCGTACACATTTAACTTCTTCTGCAGGTGTTTCTTATAACAAGTTTCTTGCAAAGATAGCTTCAGATTACAGAAAACCTGACGGTCTGTTTGTTATTGAACCTGATAAAGCCGAAGCTTTTGTAGAAAAACTGCCGATAGACAAGTTTTTCGGTGTAGGTAAAGTGACTGCCAGGCGTATGTTAGAGTTGGGAATACGAACAGGTTACGACTTAAAGCAGTGGTCTGAAATAGATCTGGTCAGGGAGTTTGGTAAAGCAGGAAGTTCATATTGGCATTTTGCAAGAGCAATGGATGACAGAGAGGTGGAGTCAGAAAGAGTGCGTAAGTCATTGGGTGCAGAGGTTACATTTATGGACGATCTGGATGAGATAGTTGATGTTTTGGGCTCACTTGATCAAATTGCAAATGAAGTGCATCGCAGAGCCCAAAAACGTAAATTTCTTGCCAAAACAGTTACATTGAAAGTAAAGTATGCCGATTTCACACAGATTACCAGAAGTAAAACGGTAAACTATTATGTAAACAGCTACGAGAAGCTGTTTGAGCTGGGTAAAGAACTGTTGCTTCAGGTTACAGATATTGAAGAGAAAAAGATTCGTTTAATGGGGCTCACCCTTAAGAAATCGGATGCTGAATTAACCTCTTCTCCATTAGGAGCTATCCAGCTGACTCTCAATTTCGAAGATTAACACTTAATTATAACGGTATATAGTTTTCAGGCTTCCTTGCTTTAATATCCTTAAAATAAGATCTGATCTTTACTATATCGCTTTTATAGTCACCGGTGGGATGAAATACATCAAGCACTCTGGCTTCTTTTTTTTCATAATCAAGTCCAACAAGCAGTATAGGCACATTCGCTTTCAATGCGATAAAATAAAAACCTTTTTTCCACTCCTTCACAGGCTTTCGTGTTCCTTCGGGTGTAACACCCAGATGCATCCACTCACGATTCTGAAACTCATTTGCCAGTTTGGTAGTAAGTGATTCTTTGCGATCTCTCTTAACAGGTATACCTCCAATGTTTTTAAAGAAAATGTTGAAAGGGAAGAAAAACCACTCTGCCTTAATAAGGAAATTTGCCTGCCTTCCCAAAGATGAATAAGCAAGCTTACCAACTACAAAATCCCAGTTACTGGTATGAGGTGCCACTGCCAGAACACATTTAGGTACTTGTGGGAAAGGATCTATTGCTTTCCATCCCATTACCTTGTTTAAAATGAATTTGCTTAAATTAGCCATCTGTTATTAAAATTTACCGGATAAACTTCTCTAGTTCTAATGTTAATTTTTCCCATTTACTCATAAAGCTTTCCAGATGATTTTTTGTTTCAAGATACTTCTGAAGTTTTTCCGTGTCAGAAGCACCTTCAGGAGTAGCCAGCTCAGTCTCTAGTTTCAAAATCTCAGTCTCTAATTTTTCTATCTTATCCTCAGCCTCTTCAATCTCTCTTTCAAGCTTTCGTTGTTTGCGGTTTAGCTCCTTCTGTTCCTGATAAGAGAGTTTATTTGAAGTGTCAGTTGTCTGTTCTGAATTTGGTGCAGAAGCAGAGGGAGAAGTAGTAGAGGCAGAAAGCTCCAGTTGATGCAGACTGTCTAGTTTCTTTTTAGATAAGTAATCATAAATTCCCCCGATATGTTCAGACACTTTACCGCCACCAAACTCATATACTTTGCTTACAAGTCCGTCAAGAAAATCACGGTCGTGTGATACAATAAGTGCAGTTCCGTCGAATTCCAGTATTGCCTTCTTCAAAACATCTTTTGAAGCCAGGTCCAGATGGTTGGTCGGCTCATCCAATATAAGCAGGTTAACCGGTTCCAGTAACAATCGTATCATGGCAAGTCTACTTCTTTCACCTCCCGATAAAACTTTCACCTTTTTATCAGAAGCTTCACCTCCAAACATAAAAGAACCCAGAATATCTCTGATCTTAGTGCGCACATCACCTACAGCCACATCATCAATAGTTTCAAATACTGTCATGTTTTCATCCAGCATCTGAGCCTGGTTCTGTGCAAAGTATCCAATCTTCACATTGTGTCCGAGTGTGAGTTTGCCGCCATGATCAATCTCATTCATTATACATTTGACCAGTGTCGACTTCCCCTCACCGTTTTTCCCTACAAATGCTATCTTTTCCCCTCGTTCAATAGTAAGTGTAACATCTTTAAAAACAATGTGATCACCGTATGATTTAGAAACATCTTCCATTATAACAGGATATGATCCGGAACGTGGTGCAGGAGGAAACTTCAGGTTAAGTCTTGAGTTATCCACCTCATCAATCTCGATCCTTTCAATCTTATCAAGTTGTTTAATTCTCGACTGCACCTGATTTGATTTGGTGGGTTTATACCTGAATCGTTCTATAAAGTCCTCAGTATCCTTAATTTGTTTCTGCTGATTTTCAAATGCCCTGATTTGCTGCAGACGTCTTTCTTTGCGTAGTTCTACATATTTCGAGTAATTTACCTTATAATCATGAATATCGCTCAGAACGATTTCTAGTGTTCTGTTAGTAACAGCATCCAGAAATGCACGGTCGTGTGATACCAGCATTACCGCATTGGCATGAGTGCTTAAAAAATTCTCCAGCCACTGGATAGATTCAATGTCAAGGTGATTGGTGGGTTCATCAAGCAAAAGAACATCAGGTGCCTGAAGCAGTATTTTTGCAAGTTCTATTCGCATACGCCAGCCGCCACTGAATTCACCGGTTGGTCTTGTAAAATCACTGCGTTGAAAACCTAAACCTAACAATGTTTTCTCTACTTCTGCTTCGAAATTATGAATTCCTGACATCTGTAAAAGTTCCTGCAGATCAGTTGCCCGTTCTATAATAGTCTGATATGCTTCCGATTCGTAATCAGTGCGTTCAGCCATTTGGTTATGAAGGTGTTCCAGATCCAGTTCCATTTTCTTAAGATGACCAAATGCCTGAGATGCTTCCTCAAAAACAGTGCGACTGTCATTGAGTTTCATCTGTTGCGGCAGATAACCAATAGTTGCATCTTTTGGAACGGAAACGTTTCCATTGGTAGGCTTCTGCAGACCGGCCATAATTTTAAGCAGTGTCGATTTGCCCGCTCCATTTTTACCGGTTAATGCTACTCTTTCATTTCTGTTCAATACGAACGAGATATTGTCAAGTAGTGTAAAGCCACCAAATTCAACGCTTAGATTTTCAATACTTAGCATTCAAATTAAATTTGTGCAAAGAAAACGCTTTTTAAGAGACTATAAAAATATATTTTTCTCACTGTTGATTATAAATGTCTCGCAATAATCTTTGCTTTACAAGAGTCAGTGATTTATACCAACTTGATAAAGTGGATAATTTTCATTATATTTGCAAACATAATATTAAAAATAAAATATGGCAAGATCAAATTCATTTAGTAAAAGAGAAATCGAAAAAAACAAACAGCAGAAAAGAAAAGAAAAACAACAAAGAAGAGAAGCCAGAAAGCTTCAGCCCTCCGATACCTTTGAGGACATGATAGCTTATGTTGATGCTAATGGTGTAATTACAGATGAGCGTCCTGAGACTAATTTAGTTGATCAAATAGAACTTGAAGATATTGAAATCTCTATTCCTCCAAAAGAAGTTGAAGAAAAAGGAGAACCTTCAGGCAGAGTTGACTATTATGATGAAGCCAAAGGGTTCGGATTTATTAAAGATTCCTATGGTCAAAATAAATATTTCTTCCATAAAAGTAATGCAGAATACGGCATTGGAGAAAATGATCTTGTGACTTTCCGTTTGGAAAGAGGTCCAAGAGGAATGAATGCAGTAGATGTCAAAATGCTTAAGTAATACTTAAGCATTTTTTTTAACCTGTCTAATAACCCTGTTTACAGAATTACCGTCAGTGGCTTTTAATTATATCTTTGATTTCTTGAAGAGAGACACTCTTTTGTTCTCCCGATTTCATGTTCTTTAAGGTAATTGTATTGTCTTTCATCTCATTCTCACCAACCATTGCCACAAAAGGAATCCTATTGTTATTTGCATAAGAGAGCTGCTTCTTCATTTTAGCTGCTTCAGGGTAAAGCTCGCTGCTTATTCCTGAGCCGCGCAACTGGGTTATTAAGGGCAATATGTAGTTCTCCTCTTTTTCTCCAAAGTTCACGAACATCAGTTCAGTCGAGTGTGTGAGGTTTTCAGGAAACAGATCCAGCTGTGTCAATACATCATAAATCCTGTCTGCGCCAAAGGAAATACCAACTCCCGAAACTCCCGGCAGCCCAAAGATACCTGTCAGATTATCATATCTGCCTCCACCTGTAATACTGCCCATCTCAGCATCCAGAGCCTTAACTTCAATAATTGTTCCGGTATAATAATTTAATCCACGTGCAAGTGTCAGGTCAAGTACAACTTCATTATTCAGAGAAATTGATTTAGACTTATCCAATAGATAATCCATCTCAGCTACCCCTTTCAAACCTATTTCAGATTCAGTTAATATCTCTTTAAGCTTAGCAGTTTTCTCTTCAGTTGATCCGCTAAGTTTTAAAATAGGCTGCAATTTGATAATGGATGACTCGGTAAAGCCTGATGAGGCAAGTTCTTTATTTACTGACTCGAGACCAATCTTTTCAAGCTTGTCAATAGCAACAGTAAACTCGGTAATCTTCTCTGATTCACCAATAATTTCTGCTATGCCTGACAATATCTTTCTGTTGTTAATCCTTATTGATACATTTATTCCAAGGCGTGAGAAGACCTCATCAATTATCAGAATAAGTTCAATTTCATTTAATAGAGAGTCTGAACCCACTATGTCAGCGTCGCATTGAAAAAACTCACGATATCTGCCTTTCTGGGGGCGGTCGGCGCGCCAAACAGGCTGTATCTGGAAGCGTTTGAATGGAAATGTAATTTCGTTACGATGCATAACAACATAACGTGCAAAAGGCACAGTAAGGTCATACCTCAGTCCTTTCTCAGAAATCTTGTTTGCTGTTTTAACGGAATTCCCTTCAGTTATATCCTCTTCATTTACATCTTTGAGGAAATCACCTGAATTAAGAATCTTGAAAAGCAGTTTATCTCCCTCTTCGCCATATTTACCCATCAGAGTAGACAGGTTTTCCATTGCAGGTGTTTCAATCTGACTGAAACCGTAGAGTCGGTAAACCTCTTTTATTGTGTCAAAAATATAATTACGTTTCGCCATTTCTTCCGGCGAAAAATCACGTGTACCTTTAGGAATAGAGGGTTTCTGCATCTTTATTATCTGTTTTAAAATGCAAAGATACAGTTTTACCTTACATTTTAAAAGAGCTAGAGTTAATCAATAGTTTTATCGTCCACCAAAATTAAATACAACAGGAATTGCGGCAGGTACCTTTATCAAAGTGTTGCCTACTGTTAGTTTGGGCCACAATTTAACTGTAACGGTTGTCTCGTTGGGAGTAATTCCAAGGAATCCACTCATCTCATTAGCTACCCGATCCTGTGAGTATCTGTTCATCAGGTTTTTAAGGTCTATGCTTATCGGGATAGGAACAACAGTTGTTTCACCCGGCTGAATTCTAATAGGGATATCCATCTTTCCCTCAGCAAATTCCAACTCATTAATCATAATTGAGTAATCCAGTGCGTCAAGAAATGCTGCAGATGAATTTGGATTAGTCACATCCATATTAAGTGTCATGCTAAAAGGAATATTTTGCATACTACTGCTTCCTGCGAGAACTGTAGAAATAGAGGCAAGATTAGAAAGAGAAATAGCTGAGGCATTGCCCAGATTAATACCAGCCAGCTGGATATTACTCAGTGAACTATATCTGTATTCGCTTTGTGAAAGCTGATATGCTCCACCGATTTTATTCATTATATCACAGCCTGACAGCATAACAGCTGCAAGAACTATCAACATTATTTTTTTTGTCATTTCTGTTTAGTTTATTTGATTTTAACCATTGTAGCTCCATATCCATATTCCTGAAAAGAAGCATCCTGGTAATAGCAGGTTGGGTAATTTTTCTTCAGTTCCTTTATTAAAGCGGTTTTAAGAATACCGTCACCTTTTCCGTGGATAAATACAATTCTAAGGTTTTTATTATTAATATTTTCTTTCATGACATCATTGAATTTTTTAAGCTGATATTCAAGGATGTCAGCATTATTCATGCCTGCAGTAGTATCCAGCAATTCATTTATATGCAGGTCTACCTCAATGATCGGATCACTCTCTCTCTTTCTTACAGGTTGTTTCTGCGGCCTTCTTTCTGAGACCTCCTTTTCTCTCATGGCACGCTCCAGGTCACCGGCTGATATCAGCAATTCTTTTTCAGGAACATCATTCCTTATTATGTAATAGACAATTGCATCATCCTCAAAATAGTCGTTTTCTCTGAAGCTGTGTAGTTTATAGAATTTTACAGTATCTATGCGCAGCTCAACTGAACAAGGATTCTTAAACCTATAAGTTTTGTTATGTTTGAAAGCGATAAACTGTACAGATATTTTCTCTATATCATTGAGTGCAGTTTTGTCAAACTCTTCCAGGAAAATCTTTGTGTTTGGCTCAACTATACCATTATATCTGCTTTTCCAACTGTTATTCTCACGGTTCATATAGTTGAAAAAGAGGTAGTAGTTACTATCGTTCACAAAATAACATTCATACCTTGTTGTAGAAAGGTTTTTCTGATCTATAGGCAAATAGGCAAGACAAGCTGTAATTTTTTCACCTTCAGCTGTTTCTTCAGGCTGGTAAGAATCGCTGACTCTTGTTTCAGGGTACGAATCTTTCTTCTCTTGCTTTGTATCTTCTGCTGTTACTTTCTGATAGTCCTCATCTTCTGAAAACTTTCCCATTTTACTGTCTGAAGCAGATTCCACAACCACACATTCAGAGATCAGCACAGGAACATCAAATCCATGCTCATCTTCTACTATAACAACCTGTTTGCTCTGGAAACCTTTCACTAATCCTCCTCCAACTGTGTTGAGGAATCTCACTCTGTCTCCTGTCGATAATTTTTTCATTTCTATGTTTATCACTATTTATCACCAAATTCCGCTAGTTTTGATAGCTGTTAACTATGGCTGATTGCGGTTATAACTTTTGTTTTGGTGTTTAATTTTGTAGTGTCTTGCAAAGTTGACTATTTTTGCGGAATAAATGCACTAATTAATATGAAAATCGATTTTTCGATACTAAAAAAATGAAAAAAGGCGATATACGTAATATTAAAATCTCAGATTTCACATATACATTACCCGACGAAAAGATAGCGAAGTACCCATTACCAGAAAGAGATTCCTCCAGACTTTTAATCTATAAGGACTCACAAATTGCCGGTAGTGAGTTTTCTCTGCTTCCGGAGCATCTGCCCGAGAACAGTCTCCTTATATTCAACAATACAAGGGTAATACATGCCAGACTCCATTTCAGGAAAGTCAGCGGTGCAATAATTGAGATATTCTGTCTCTCGCCTTATGAACCGGAAGATTATGTGATTAATTTTCAGCAAAGAGGTGAGTGTTCCTGGACTTGTATGATTGGCAACGCAAGAAAATGGAAGGATGAGGTTTTATCAATGGAAATTGATATTAACGGGGTAGGGGTGACAATCAATGCTCAGAAGGTGCCGGAGTCAGACAAATCAACTAAGAATAACTCAGATGTAACTGTCAAGTTTACATGGGATAATGAAAGTTTTACTTTTTCTGAATTACTCGAGGTTGCAGGTAAACTTCCCATTCCTCCCTATTTAAACAGGCCTGCCGAAGAAAAGGATGATGAGACTTATCAAACGCTCTATTCTCAGGTAGAGGGTTCTGTTGCAGCTCCCACAGCAGGCCTGCACTTTACACCTGAAGTAATGGATCGTTTGGCTTCAAAGGGTATACAAACAGCTGAAGTTACTCTTCATGTAGGAGCAGGTACATTCAAACCGGTTAAGTCTGAAGTTATAGCCGGTCACGAAATGCATACTGAATTTATTTCAGTACCTAAGGAAACAATTGAGAAAATCATTAATCATACAGGCGACCTTATAGTAGTAGGAACCACATCAATGCGTACTGTTGAGAGTTTGTACTATATTGGTAAAAAGCTTAGGGATAATATTGATATAGAGTCATGCAACCTGTCTGTCAACCAGTGGGATCCTTACGAGGAGGAAGAGTCAGTAGACCCTTTCATCGCATTACGTTTCATTCTTGATTACCTTGAACAGACAGGGCAGGATCAGCTTATTTCTGCGACAAGCCTGATGATTGTACCCGGTTACATTTTTCATTATCCGGATGCAATGATAACCAACTTTCATCAGCCCCAAAGCACCTTATTATTGCTTGTATCAGCTTTTGCAGGAGATGATTGGCAGAATATATATGAATATGCTTTGAATAACAATTTCAGGTTTTTAAGTTATGGCGACAGTTCTCTTTTGTGGAAAAACATCAAATAAACCTATTTTTTGGTTAAAAAGCTTATCCACTCCCACTTATAAAGCCTTTTTTTGTAATATTGCATAATAGAAGAGTTAGATGTAATCACAATTTCAAGTAACTCAGTTTGGCAAAAAAAATAGCCCGTATAATAGCAATCATTGTAATCAGTATTATATTACTAAATATAGTGCTATACATTACATTCAGTATACCATCTGTTCAGAAATGGGCAGCCAATTATGCATTGGAAAAGCTGAAGCCTGTTATTGGCACACAAGCCAACCTAGGCGGAATTCGTATTCGCCTGTTTAATACTGTAGAACTAAACGGTTTGTATGTTGAAGACAAACAGCAAGACACTCTTTTTTATGCTGATAGAATTAGTGCAAGGATCAGGGCACTCGATCTTCTTAGAAACAAACTCACCGTACAAAAAACAGGGATAGAGAATTTTAAGGCAAATATATACCGTGAAACACCCGAAGAGCCTTTTAACTTTCAGTTTATAATCGATGCATTTGAAACTGAAAAGGATACTACTATTGTAAAAAAGGCAAAGGATCCTATGCTGCTTACAGCTGAAGAGATCATTTTAATTAATGGCACTTTAAGTTATAATATACACTCAGAACCCGAAACCCCGGGACAGTTCAACAGTAACCACATCAACGTTTATAATTTCAACTTCAAAGCAAATGCTTATTTTAAGAGCATTGAGGATATGAAGGCTGATATTAATATTCTTAACTTTATTGAAAGTAATTCCGGATTATATCTCACAAAACTAAAGGCAGACCTTACAGGAAAAGGAAAGCTGCTGAAGAGTGATAATGTGCAGATAAACCTTAATCATTCGGACATAGAAATTGATGATGCCAGTTACAATACAGAAACTAAAGAGTTTTCTGTCTCAGTGATCAGCGATCAAATTGATCCGGAAGATATTGGGAAATTTTACTCACCAATTTACGATTTAAATGAAAAGCTGTCATTCGAGATAGTAGCTGATGGTAAGTTACCCGCCGCAAACCTCAACAAGCTGACCTTGCAATATGGTCCGGATACTCAGTTTGATATTACTGGAATGATTTCTGATTACAGTGATTTCAATAACAGCGACATAAGAGTTGATGTAAGTAGTTTTTCTGTATCACAAAAAGATCTTGAATCGATTATTAAGGTTTGGGCTAAGGACTATATGTCGCCGTTACAATTAACTGCACTGGGTGATATGGACCTTGAGCTGCTGGCAGTAGGTAAACTAAGCGCATTCAATTATAATGGCAAAATTATTACAGAACAGGGTAATGTCACACTCAACGGTCTGGGCAGGATGACGGATAGTTTTAAATATTTAAGTTTCGAAGGCCCGGTGAGCGTTGATAATATTAAGGTATCAAATATTTTAGGAGAAGGTGCAGGGGTTGGCAACACCACGTTAAGAGCAAAAGCAAAAGTGGTTGTCCCAAAAGACACTCCGCCGTCAGTAACAGCAGAAGGGACTATCGAATCATTAACATACAAGGACTATTTCTACAACGATATAAATTTCAATGGTGTATATTTAGGTGATAACGTGTCGGCAAACATAAATATGGATTCTCCGCTTAATCAATTTGATATAAATGGTGACATAACATTTGGTGATAGTTTGGGATTCATTGTTAATGGAAATGTGCAGCGACTTAACCTGAGACCTTTCATCATGATGGAAACATGGAATACTCCTCTGCTGACAACACAAATAGAAGCCAATATGTCGGGTACTACAATTGATGATATGGCAGGCACGCTGATTATCGATAACACCTCAATTGTTGACAGTAATTTTATTTATAACCCCGGACCAATATATTTGCAGGCGCTCGCCGATACAGGAGAAGGTAAAAGATTGCAGATAATGTCTTCATTCATGGAGGCAGAGTTAACAGGTGATTATTATTTTTCAACTATTGCAAATGAATTGAAACAGGTACTGCATCCTCATCTCCCTTCATTAATTGCGGTAACAGAAGATGACCTGTTTACTGATTCATATACAGATAGCAGGTTATCAGGAAGTAATAACTTCAATTTCAATATTCTTCTTAACAATACCGAGGATTTCTCGTATACATTTGGATTGCCTTTTTACAATGTTGAGCAAGCCACCATAAACGGAAGCATTGATATGGCTGCTAATAATTCTCTGCTTATAAATGCTCATATTCCGCGGGTAATGTTTGGGAATAATGATATAAGGGAGACAAGATTTAACTTCAATAACAGCGAAGAGGGAGCGAGTGTTAATATTAACACATATCTTGTTCAAAATAACGGATTTATTAATGCTATACTGAAAACTGATGCAGCAAAAGATTCTGTAATTAACTCTCTGACTTTTGATCTTGAGAAGAGCAGCAGCAGGGCCAATGGTCAGTTGTTAGTCTCAATGGGATTTGATCGTGACCGGGAAAATGAGCTTGCTTCAAATATAAGGATACATCCTGCTAAGATTAATTTCAACGGTAATATTATTGATGTTAATGATGCAGATATTGTTTATAATAAAGATCGTATCAGTATTACAAACTTTGGTATTACTGAAGACAAAATGTTGTTGTTGGGTATCGATGGTATAGCCTCAAAAAGCGAAGCTGATAATTTACATATCTTCTTTAATAACACAGAACTTTCAAATATTCTTACTGCATTTAACATTTCTAACTTCTCGGGTTCTATAAACGGCGGAATAAGTATACGCCAGGCCCTTGAAACTCCAATGATTAGTACCGAAAATCTGCGAATAGAAAATATTACTGTTCATAACGATACAATTGGCACTTTAATGATTGAGGGCAATTGGGATCAGATATACTCAGGTTTAAACCTTGAGGCTTATCTGACAAACGAAGGAGAAAGAAATCTGGAAATAAAGGGTTATGTACCTACAGGTGACGAAAGTCCTTTACCTATGGATGTAAGCATCCAAATGGAGAACTTTGAGCTTTATGCACTGCAACCGCTCACGCTAAGTGCTCTGAGTCAGTTATCCGGACGGGTGAATTCTAATATAAAAATAACAGGCAGCCTCAAGGAGCCTGTAACTGAAGGCTGGCTTGGCATTGAAGACGGGGAAATGAAAGTTGCTTACACAAATGTTACTTATTATCTGTCAGATACAATCCGGATAAGAAGAGATAATGTAGGTTTGGAGAATCTGGTAATCCGTGATCAGAATAATAAAACTGCTGCCTTGAGCCTCAGTCTTTCCCATACGAATTTCGGAAGAGTCGTTTATACTGCAGGAATCACTTTAGACGATTTTATGTTGCTTAATAATAAAAATCGTACCGATCTTATGGTTTACGGTGATCTAAGGCTTTCAGGCAATTTAAGTGTTACAGGATCTCCGATGGGTATTTACGGAGATGGAAATCTTACTACAAGAAGTGCATCCGAAGTAACGGTTATGCTTCCACAAACAGCTCAGGCTGCAGAGTATAGTGGGGTCATTTATATAAATACTCATCAGGCAGACTCATTAGCTTTCCTGAGAAGAAAAGATGAGGAGTTAAAAGTTACAACTACTACGGCAAAAAAGACTATTCCTATTGTAATGAGGGCTACTGTTGATCTGAATCCTCTGCTGGAAGCATCAGTTTTACTTGATCCTACCACTGGTAATGCTATTGAGGTGAGTGGAGAGGGTGAATTGAATATAAACTTCAACTCTAAATCAACGCCACCGGTGCGTTTGTATGGTGATTATGTTATAAATAGCGGGAAATTTCATTATAATCTTCAGAATCTGCGTACAATCGATTTTAATATTCGGGAAGGAAGCAGGCTTACAATGGAAGGAGATCCTTTGAATACTCAGTTTAATATTACAGCATATCTGCCTGTAAGAGCTGACCTGTCTGCATTAAGCCCTACTTTTGCAACAGAACTTGCTAATACCCGCGTCCCTGTAAACGCTCTGCTGCAGATAAGAGGAGATCTTCAAGGTATGGATTTGCAGTATGATATTGAATTACCGGAAAGTTCAAATGATATACAGCAACGGGTAAACAGTTTTATTAGTGATGAAGAAACAAAAATCCTGCAGTTTGCCTACCTGGCAACAACAGGCAGCTTCATCCCTTCACAAGGATCGCCCGATATGAATTTCGGCTCTTCAGTGTTTACTAAGTTTGCCGCAAATACATTGTCACGCGGACTGGATGCACTTTTCTCCAGCGCGCTGAATGATAACTGGTCGGTTAGCACAAATCTTGAATCGGTTGACGGTACACTTGATAATGTGAGAATGGGACTTGATGTGTCAACACGATTGCTGAATAACCGGTTGAGGGTGTCAACAAACCTTAGTTACGGTGACAACAGCATGATGGCTTCTCAGCAGGCATTTATGGGAGAGTTCGACTTGGAGTATGATATAAACAACTGGCTGATGTTACGCGCGTTTAACAGGGCAAACGAACGATTCTACAGCCGTACTCCCACAACGCAGGGTGTGGGTGTTGTTATAACAAAAGAGGCACAATCACTCAGAGACCTGTTTAATTTCAGGTTTATCAGACCAAAAGATGAAGATGAATAGACATATGAATAAATACTTACTTTCTTTTGCAGCGATAATAATTTTTGCTGCATGCGATGTTACTAAGAAAGTACCTGAAGGAAGTTATCTGCTTAATAGAGTGGATATAAATTCTGATGTCAGAGGTATTGGTTCATCAGATCTTAAGCCCTATCTGAGACAAAAGCCAAACTCATCTATCCCTATTTTGGGGAAATGGAAATTGCATACTTATAATATCCCTAATAATGATTCAACCTGGCTTAACCGTCAGATGCTTAAATACGGCGAACCACCCGTTTTGTTCAATGAACAACTGGCATATATATCATCAGAACAGATTCGCCTGCATCTTAATAATAAGGGATATCTGAATGCTGAAGTGGATACTACAATTGTAAAGGAGGATAAAAAAGCTAATGTAACTTATGATATAGTCGGTCATGATCCACACAGAATACGAAACTTCAATGATACCATTAACTCTGTAGATACTACTATCTATAATATCCTGAAAGAGGCAAATCGACTTGATATTATCAGGGAGGGTGATATTTTTGATTTATCTGTTCTAGAGCTGGGAAGAGATAATATGGCCACAGCATTAAGGAACAGAGGTTATTACAACTTCACAAGGGATAATTTCTATTTCCTTGCCGATACAGCTGTAGGTGTAAATCAGGTGGATGTAACACTTTCTCTTAATAATCCTGAGGAAACACCAACTCACAGAAGATATAATATTGGTGAAGTAACAGTAATTAATGGGGTTAATCCTGATATTCTTAAAGATTCGACAAAATTTAACCTGTTGGATACAACGGAATACAGGGGGTTACAGATTATCTCAGAAAGAGAACCATTCCTTAAACCACGTGCGGTATATTATAACACTTTCTTGAGGCCGGGGCGATTATACTCTGATCGCATTGTTGAAAGAACCTACTCATCCCTGAATAGTATATCGGCTATTAACCAGACTTTTATCAATCTTACTACTGCAGAGAGAAATGACTCATCTTTAATTGATTCGAGAATAACTCTTTATCCCGGGAATGTTCATTATATGCAGTTTGGAGTAGATGGGACCAACTCGGCAGGTGATCTTGGAGTAGCAAGTAATATAACATACGAGCATCGTAACATCTTTAAAGCGGGAGAAACATTCCGAATCAGACTTAATGCTGCTTACGAGTTTATAAGTTCTGACAGTCTGGATCTTATCGATAATAGTTATTATGAATATGGTGCTGAGGCGTTTCTTTCAATTCCACAGCTGCTTTTGCCATGGTTGTTGCAACAATTGAGAGATCAGCCTGCTGCTTCCACCGAATTCTCAGTTGGAACTAACTTTCAGAAGAGGCCTGAATATCTGAGACAATTCTTTAACTTGTCCACACGTTTTCAGTGGTCGGCAATGGAGTGGAAGTTGTTAAATGTACTTGAGCCGATAGGGATCACATATGTTCGTATGCCATGGTCGTCACAACGTTTCAAGGATTTGTATCTTAGTGATGAAGTTAACCCTATACTTCGTTACAGTTATGATGAACAGCT
>JAQUIZ010000200.1 GCA_028683355.1 Fermentimonas sp. | reverse complement strand
TTAAATAAGATTTCTCACCACTGGAAAGATTCATAACGAATAGTCGGTTTTTATCTGCCTCATAACCGTCGCGCTCCATACTCTGCCATGCAAGCATCGTTCCATCGGGCGAGAACTTAGGATTGATATCGTAGCCCATCATTCCTTCAGTCATATTTCTGACCTCACCACTCTCCAAATCATAAAAATATATATCCGAATTGGTGGATTCAGCATACTCCCTGCCACTCTTTTTCTTTGAAGTATAGGCAATAGTTTTACCGTCGGGACTCCATGCCAACTGCTCAATTCCGCCAAAAGGTGCCAATGGTGATTCATAAAGCTCACCCTCCATAATATCCTTTATGTTGGTCAGTTTATGACCAGAAACATCTGCAACAAAAGGATGCGGCACACTCTCCACCCAATGATCCCAGTGCTTGTACATCAGGTCGTCCACCACCCTGCCCGATGCATTCTGAAGATCGGGATACCTGTCAGAGGCGGTTTCAACGCTCTTTACACTCTTGATAAAGAGAACCTTTTTACCATCAAGTGAAAACCTGAAACCATCCACACCGCCTTCAACATCAGAAATCTGAGTCATACCTCCCCCATCGGGATTCATGCTCCAGATCTGAGAAGAACCTGTTTCGTTTCTCAGAAATGCTATTTTCTTTCCCCCGTTGATCCACTGAGGGTTGCTTTCAGATGTATTGGTAATGGTAAGCTTTTTCTTTTCTGAACCGTCACTCTTCATTATAAACAGCTCCGGATTTGTCTTATTTTGCGGAATACTAACATATGTAACCTGATAAAGGATACCCGTTTTGTCGGGTGAAACCTCAACGCTGCCCACTCGCCCGAAGCTGTGAAGCACCTCCGGTGTCATTATCCCGTTTTCTATCTTTGGATTTACCTTACTGATAATTTCAGTTTTCTTACTGCTTTCTTTATTGCTCTCGCCAGGGGTGTTGTTGCATGAAAGCAAACTTCCTCCTAAAATTATTGCCATAAATAATGATATTCCTTTCATTCTATTATCTGTTTTTGACTTTGTATTGACGGTTATAATTGTTGTATTATTAATAACTAGGTTATTTCGTATCACTTTATAATTTCACCGTCGATCATATGTATTGTTCTGTCTGTGATGCTTGCAAGATGCTCGTCATGTGTAACAATCACGAATGTCTGATTGAGCTTATCGCGCAACTCAAAAAACAGCCTGTGCAGCTCTTCTTTATTGTCGGTATCCAGACTACCCGATGGTTCATCGGCAAACACCACTGCAGGATTGTTGATCAGTGCCCGGGCAACAGCAACTCTCTGTTTCTCACCTCCCGACAGTTCGGCAGGTTTATGTTCTACCCGATCTTTTAACCTCATCATCTCAAGCAACTCCATTGCTCTCTTTTCAGCTTCCTGATGATTGGCCCTTCCAATAAGTGCCGGGATCATCACATTTTCGAGTGCAGTAAATTCAGGCAGTAGCTGATGAAACTGAAAGACAAATCCTATATTCTTATTGCGGAAATCTGATAACCTCCTCTCATTAAGCCTGCTCAGCTCGTTGTTGTCGATATATATATTACCTGCGTCGGCTTTCTCAAGCGTTCCCATTATCATCAGAAGTGTAGTTTTGCCCGCACCACTCGGTCCCACGATAGATACTATCTCACCCTTATCCACTTCAAGGTCTATACCTTTAAGAACCTGCAGGTCGCCAAAGCTTTTATGAATATTTTCTACTTTAATCATTAACAACAAATTTCCACGAAAATAAGCAAAAAATGCGTCTTTACGCATTATTAACGGCCTAAAAGTTGCAAAAAGCTCTTCACATAATATATATTTGTATTTTAATAGTTATTAATTAAGTTATTTGCTGATGAGTAATTTACATCAAATGCGTCAGGAATATGCTGCCGGAAGCTTAAACGAAAAGGGGATGGCTTCTGACCCTATTCAGGAATTTGAAGAATGGATGGATGCAGCAATAAGTGCCGGACTGTCAGAACCTAACGCCATGACTATTGCCTCGGCAACGCCCGACGGCAAACCTTCGGCACGTGTTGTACTACTGAAAGAGTTCAATCATGAGGGC
This sequence comes from Fermentimonas sp., assembly GCA_028683355.1. Lineage (GTDB taxonomy): Bacteria > Bacteroidota > Bacteroidia > Bacteroidales > Dysgonomonadaceae > Proteiniphilum. The sequence goes on along the minus strand of JAQUIZ010000200.1, from coordinate 1,742 downwards.
TTTGTGTTCTTTACAAATTATAATAGCCGAAAAGGAAAGGAGCTTAAGTCTAACCCATTTGCCGCGATACTGTTCGACTGGCATGATATCGAACGACAGGTACGTATAGAGGGAAGAGTGGAAAAGCTGTCGGAAGAGGATTCTGATGAATATTTTAACTCAAGGCCTGAGAGTGCTAAGATTGGTGCATGGGCATCTCCACAGAGCAGAGTCGTTAAGGACAGAGATGAGTTGGAAAAGCTTCAGGAAGAGATTGAAGATCAGTTTGAAGAATTACCTGTACACCGGCCCGCACATTGGGGCGGTTATCTGGTAAGGCCTACCTGTATTGAGTTCTGGCAAGGAAGACCCAACCGGATGCATGATCGTATTGTTTATTATAAAACTGAAGAAGGCTGGACCATGCACCGGCTTGCGCCATAGGTTTTATCCCTCGAAACCATTTTTACGATGTCCTCCATCGCAGTATGGTTTTTTGTTTGAGTAACCACAGCGACAAAGGTAGGTAGTTCCTTCCTTCGACTCTACCTCGCCATCAGGTTTCATGATTTCAAAAACACCGGTCACTTGCAGCGGACCGTTAGGGATCGCTTTCACTTTTAATAAAGAGTCCATAGTCTTAATTTTTAATGTTAATAATTTTATTTTTGGGTGTAGTTGCAACAAATTCTTTAAGGTAAAAAGGTTCAAAATAGGCACTGTCTACAAAATCTTTCACGGCATAAGACTCTTCGGCAAGCGATATCATTGCTGAAGCCAGCGGGTGTACATCATCAATAAATATTGCATTAGGGTGCGTGGAAACTTCTTTACACTTGGCAGATCCATTACCAAAGAACACTATTTTATGTTCATCCAGAAGGTTATCATATGTGTCGCTCTCAATTATATCGGCCGATGTCTCACGGACAACGTTTAATTGCTGATTGAAAAAGGTAGCATAAACCTCCATTCGCCTCGCATCAATCATCGGACACAGGAGTGTTACCTGATCTACCTTATCTCTGATCATTGAAGCCATTATCTTAGCTGTTGGGATTGCAATCATTGGAATACCCAGACCGTAACTTAGTCCCTTAGCTTCAGAAACACCTATACGGAGACCTGTATAGGAACCGGGACCGCTGCTCACTGCAATGGCATCAATTTTCAAATTGTTTAGCCTTGCATACTCCATCATCTCATTCACAAAAACTCCAAGAAGTGATGCGTGCGACTGTCCCTTGTAGCTTTCTCTGTTCAGCAAAATCTCTCCGTCACGCGAAAGAGAGCATGAACAAACGGTTGTAGCTGTTTCAATAGAAAGAATTATAGGCATGATTCTTTTTTGATTCTATTCTGATAATACTGTAATGTTTCACAAATTGATATGTAAAGATACAAAAAAAAGGGCACAAAAAAACTGCACCCCTGTGGAATGCAGTTTTATTCGTAAACCTATAAAGATTAATACCTGTTTCTGTCGCGATTTCCGTAACCACCACGATTGCCACCGCCACCAGCGGGTCTTTCAGTACGTGGGCGAGCCACTGAAACAGACAATGTACGTCCGTCGTATTCTGCATCGTTTAGTTCTTCAATGGCACGTTGTCCATCTTCTTCGTTGGACATTTCAACAAAGCCGTATCCTTTTGAACGGCGGCTTTCACGGTCGGTAATAATTTTCGCTGAGGACACTTCACCATATTCCTCAAAAAGTTCTTTTAAATCGGCGTCAGTAATCTGATAACTTAAGCCAGCTA
>JAQUIZ010000006.1 GCA_028683355.1 Fermentimonas sp. | reverse complement strand
CCATAATAGTCAATTTAGAAGAGCAGCCACAAAATGAAGTAAGATTTGGTGCATCAGTAACCCTCAAGATAGGAGAAACCAATAGGATTAAAACTTTTCAAATTGTTGGTGTTGACGAAGCCGATGTCTCAAAGGGGAAAATATCATTTATTTCGCCTTTAGCTAAGGTATTGACAAATAAAATAGTTGGTGATAAAGCAATCTTAAAACGAGACAAAAAAGATATTGTATATGAAATTTTGAACATAGAATATATCTAAACCCTCTCCTACATAAGCTTTAAGTATCGTTTAAGGAATAAAAAAACTCCCTTAAGATTTCTCTTAAAGGAGTAGTAATTGGATTTTTGTGCGGTCGAAGGGACTCGAACCCCCACGTCTCTCGACACTAGATCCTAAGTCTAGCGCGGCTACCAATTACGCCACGACCGCAATTGGAGTGCAAAGATACAATATATTTTTAATTAGCACAGTTTTTATGGAAGTAATTTTTTATTATTTCCTCAATTATTTTAGGATAATGCTCATATTCTAGTTTATGAACCTTATTTGCAATATCTTCAGGTGTGTCAGTTGGTAAAACATCGCAGTTAGATTGGAATATGATATTGCCTTCATCATAATGCTCATTTACATAATGTATAGTGATTCCGGATTGTAGTTCACCACCTTCTTTTACGGCCTGATGCACATAATCGCCATACATACCTTTTCCACCATATTTGGGTAGAAGTGCGGGGTGTATGTTAACTATACGCTCAGGATATGATAACAGAATTGCTTCGGGAACTTTTAAAAGGAATCCTGCCAGAACAATAAAATCTATCTCATAATCTTTTAGCGTTTTTAAGATAGCTGAACCATCGGCAAAATCAGATTTATTGTACGTAACTGAAGGAATGCCAAGTTTTTTAGCACGCTCATGCACAAACGCATTGGTCCTGTTTGATACTATAAGTACTACATTAATATCGCTGTTTTCAGAAAAATAATTAGCGATATTCTCTGCATTACTTCCATTACCTGAGGAAAAAATTGCTACATTTACCATTTAAAAGTAGGTTTATTTGCACAAATAAACTAGATTTGTGCACTTTTTTGATTTTTAGTGAACAAAAGCTTGCACAATTAGAGAAAAATTGTGTTACTTTGCAATCGCAAATTTAAGAATAATATTTTTATTTATTAATTAATATTGAAAGTTATGTCAGAAGTAGCGCAAAGAGTGAAATCTATCATTGTCGACAAATTGGGAGTTGAAGAATCTGAAGTTACAGAAACTGCAAGCTTCACGAATGATTTAGGAGCTGATTCACTTGATACAGTAGAGTTGATCATGGAATTCGAAAAAGAATTCAACATCTCAATTCCTGACGATCAGGCAGAAAAGATCTCAAGTGTTGGCGATGCAATTTCTTATGTAGAACAGCACGCGAAATAATCCATTTTATTCATGGAATTAAAAAGAGTTGTAGTAACAGGCCTGGGAACCATTAATCCGCTGGGCAACGACGTGGAAACCACGTGGAAGAATGCTTTAGCAGGAAAAAGTGGTGCCGGGCCTATTACTCATTTCGATGCATCACTTTTCAAGACACAGTTTGCTTGCGAAGTAAAGGATTTTGATCCGAATAGTCTTTTCGAGAGAAAAGAAGCAAGGAAATATGACCGATACTCACATTTTGCCATTCAGGCAGTTAAAGAGGCAATGGAGGATTCGGGACTTGATCTTGATAAGGAAAACAGAGATCGAATAGGTGTGATATTTTCTGCCGGAATTGGTGGAATCAGAACTTTTGAAGAAGAGGTAGGCGGTTATTATCTTGAACAAGATAAAGGCCCTAGATTTAATCCTTTTTTCATTCCGAAAATGATAGCCGATATTGCTGCTGGCCATATCTCTATGATTTATGGACTGAGGGGTCCCAACTATGCAACCGTTTCAGCCTGTGCTTCATCAACAAACTCAATAGTAGATGCGTTCAATCTCATAAGGCTGAATAAAGCTAATGTGATTGTTACAGGAGGATCTGAAGCTACCATCAGCGCTGCTGCAGTTGGAGGTTTCAATGCAATGCACGCGCTATCAACGAGAAACGAATCTCCTGAAACGGCTTCCCGCCCATTTAGTGCGAGCCGCGACGGATTTGTTATTGGTGAAGGTGGTACTGTACTGGTTCTTGAAGAACTGGAGCATGCTATAGCCCGTGGAGCAACTATTTATGCAGAAGTAGCAGGAGGAGGGATGTCAGCTGATGCTTATCACATCACCGCTTCACATCCTGAAGGACTGGGTGCAAAGCTTGTAATGCGAAATGCGCTTGAAGATGCAAATCTGACACCGGAGGATATAGATTACATTAATGTTCATGGAACATCTACACCGGTTGGTGATATATCTGAGGTAAGAGCAATTAAGGATGTATTTGGTGATTACAGCTATAAGTTGAACATCAGTTCTACAAAATCGATGACCGGCCACCTTCTCGGAGGCGCAGGAGCGCTTGAAGCACTCTTTTGCATTCTTTCGTTAAGAGATCAGGTAGTTCCCCCAACCATTAACCATGAAGAAGGGGACAATGATTCGGAAATCGACTACAATCTGAATTTTACATTCAACAAAGCTCAAAAAAGGAAGATAAGAGCTGCGTTATCTAATACTTTTGGCTTTGGGGGACACAACGCAAGTGTAATTCTCAAGCAATACAACAAGTAGTGTGTTAAGAAGACTGGTTAAAAGGATTAAGGCTATTCCACACAGGGGGAAAGAGCCTTACCTTTCGTTTTACAACGTACTGGGATTTTATCCTGACAGGATTGATCTCTACAAGGAGGCCATGACTCACCGATCCTCTTCTATCCGTTCCAAAAAAGGAAAATGGGTGAATAACGAGCGACTGGAATTCCTGGGTGATGCTATATTGGATGCAATTGTAGCTGATATCCTCTATAAGAAATTTGAACACAAGAAAGAGGGTTTCCTTACAAGTACACGTTCTCGTATTGTACAGAGGGAGACACTTAATAAACTTGCAGTGGATCTGGGGTTGGACAAACTTATAGTTTCAGCCACTCGCAACCTTGCACATAATACAAATATTTATGGTGATGCCCTGGAAGCTCTTATCGGGGCAATTTACCTCGATCAGGGATATCGTGTTGCAAAAAAGTTTGTGTTTGAGACAATGATCAAGCAGCACCTGAATATTGATAAAGTACTTAAGAGTGAAGTCGATTTTAAATCGAGATTAATTGAATGGGGACAGAAAAACAGGGTTGATGTTATTTTTGAAGTGACTGAATCCTCATACGATTCACAAAATAATCCGGTTTTTGTATCCTGCGTTAAAGTGGGTAATGTAGAGATTGGTTCAGGAAAGGGCTACTCAAAGAAAGAGTCTCATCAGAAAGCTGCAAAAGTAGCAATTAAGAAATTGCGTGAAAGCAATGATTTGCAGGATATTCTGACAGACTCCACAAATCCTTAAGGGGTTACCAAACCCCGAAAGATATTCCCATTTTCTTACCCTGAAGTACAAGATCTGTTTCAGGAGAAACTATTCGCAGCTTACCTTCAACTTCTGATAAAGGTACATCAGAGATTTTGTTCCCCAGCTTTGCTACCATTCGCCCAAACTTCCCTTCATAAATAAGATCAGCAGCATGTCCTCCTAAAAGTGTGCCCAGAATTTTGTCACTCGGTGAAGGAGATCCGCCTCTTTGAATGTAACCTAAAACAGTTTCGCGAGTTTCGTATCCTGTCTGCTCCTGAATCTCTCTGGCAAAGTAAGTAGCCGGACGTTCTTTTGTTGGGAGCTCCACTCCTTCAGCCACTGCAACAATTGAATAAGCTTTTCCTATCTCCATCCGCTTATTGATCTTATCGATTATAACATTCATGTTGTAACCAAGCTCGGGGAGTAAAATAATATCAGCACCTCCCGCCATACCGGCATAAAGGGTGATCCATCCGGCATGATGCCCCATAAGTTCAATGACCATAACGCGCCGGTGAGAACTGGCAGTTGAGTGCAGCCTGTCAATAGCTTCAGTGGCAATATTAACAGCAGTATCAAACCCGAAAGTTATATCAGTACCATAGACATCATTATCAATAGTTTTTGGCACACCAATAACGTTAAGGCCCAGCTCCGAAAGCATGTAGGTTGTGCGCTGAGTTCCATTGCCCCCTATACATACAAGGCAATCCAAGCCCAGCTCCTGATAAGCATCCTTTATCTGCTCTCTGTCCTTTTCATCGGGTGAGGTAATCATTTTACGGAATACCTTCTCTCTTGCAGTACCCAGTATGGTACCACCCAAATTCAAGATTCCTGAAAGTGAAGCATCAGTAAGCTCTACAATATCTTTGTAAAGTAATCCTGAGAACCCGTTCTGAATCCCTATTACCTGCATACCATAATTATTGATAGCCGTTTTACCTACACCGCGAATGGTAGCATTGATTCCGGGTGCATCTCCACCCGATGATAGAATTCCAATTTTCATTTGATTTCTGTTTTAAATTTCCTGTCGCACTGACACACAAAGTAAAGAAAAAAGGGAGAAAAAAAAGGATTATGAGAGAAATATTAATTTGTGTTGGAATAAATAATTTCAGCAGCTCTGTTTGAAGCACCAATATCACCAAGAATATCACGCATATCCTTGTAGCTGTTAAGCATATTTTGCCTGTATTTATGGACATGAAGCATCTGTCCAAGCTCTCTACGCACGTTCTCAACGGTGAATGATTCAGCAAAATACTCTTTCACCACCTCCTGACCACAAATCAGATTGACGAGTGAGATATATGGTGTGTGGAGAATATTTCTGAAAGCCCAGCTTGAAAGTTTAGGTGCCGCCATACGGTAACAAACAACCTGAGGTACATTTAAAATAGCTGTTTCAAGAGTAGCTGTTCCAGAAGTAACAAGGGCTGCATCAGACTGTGCCAGAATTCGGTAAGTCTGATCAAACAGCACAACAACATCAGGATTAGATGCAGTATATTTTTTATAGAAGTCGCGATCTATACCTGGTGCACCGGCTATAATAAACTGGTATCCATCGGAGAAACTTTCAACTGACTGAAGCATTGAAGGCAGGTTATCGGCAATCTCCTGTTTACGACTGCCTGCCAGTAAGGCAATTATAGGCTTGTCAGGCAGATTATTTGAACTTATAAAATCGTTAAATGATTCATCTTTGTGACTCCTATTCGCAATAGCGTCAACCGTAGGGTTACCTACATAATGAACATTATAGTGGTGTTTCTTAAAGAAGTCGACCTCAAAAGGTAATATACACAACATCTTATCAACATATTTCTTGAAAGATTTTACGCGGTACTCTTTCCATGCCCAGACTTTTGGAGAAATGTAATAATAGACTGGCAATTTAAGTTGTTTTTTTACATACTTCGCGATTTTCAGGTTGAAGCCGGGATAATCAACCAGAATTACGGCATCAGGCTGATATTCCGCGATATCTTTTTTACACAGAGATAGATTTTTAAGTATAGTACGGCTATTCATTATCACAGGGATGATACCCATGAATGCCAGCTCTCTGTAATGCTTAACAAGGGTACCTCCGACAGATTCCATCAGGTCACCACCAAAGAAGCGGAAATCAGCCTCTTTATCCATCTTCTTTAATGACTGCATCAGGTTGGATGCATGTAAATCTCCGGATGCTTCACCAGCTACTAAATAATACTTCATAGTTGTACCCTTTTTTTGAGAACAATATTCAAAGACTTAAAGTTCCCACTCTTTCAATTCAGGAATCATATCATGTGCCGTCATATCAATTTTAACAGGAACCACTGCAGCATAACCATTTGCTAAAGCCCATTCATCATTATTCTCGTTATCCGCATCCCAATTCTCGAAATTGCCTGTCATCCAGAAAACATCTCTTCCGCTACCATCTTTAGAACGCTGGTATTCATTAACCCACTTTCCCTGAGTCTGCGTTGTCATTCTTATTCCTTTTACTTCACCCACAGGAACATTCACATTTAAACATATACCTTTGGGCAACCCATCGCTTAATACTTTTTGTGCAAGCTTTCGAGCAATTGCAGCAGTGGCTGTAAAGTCGGCATCAGGAGTAAAATCACACAACGACAGAGCAATAGAAGGAATATTAGATACACATCCTTCAAGTGCAGCAGCTACTGTACCTGAATACAAAACACTTATTCCGGCATTGGAACCATGATTGACACCTGAAACCAAAAGATCGGGCTTACGGTCAAGGAATTCATTTAGAGCCAGTTTTACACAATCGACCGGTGTACCGTTGCACATATATGCTATTAGATTTTCCTCCTTATGATAGATTCTTGCACGCAAAGGATGAGCTGTTGTAATAGCACTTGACATGCCTGAACGGTGGGTATCGGGTGCAAAGACTACTATATCTCCCAAACCTTTCATTGCATTTGTTAATTCGGCAATACCCTTTGCCTGATATCCATCATCGTTAGTTATAAGAATCAGTGGTTTTTTGTCACTCATTTTATTATGAATTTAATATTATCTATTTATTGATTTTATTTTTTGAAGTACAAATATAAGGAAAATCAGGCAGTTTGCCATATACGAATAAAAGGTAAAACAGTCGTTATTATAATCTTGATAAAATCGTAACAACTTTTTCATAACTTTGTGCGTTAATAAAATTGTGTATTTAAAATAAGAAAATAGTCAATATGAAGAAAATATCTAATATAATACTGTTACTACTACTTTTCCCGATATTTGTTTTATCACAAGAGGTAAGACCGGTTAAAAATGTTATAGTGATGATTCCTGACGGAACATCTATCAGCGTTTACTCAGCAGCCAGGTGGTTTAAGCATTACAACGGATTAGGAGAGGGTTTAAGTATTGATCCTTATATCTCAGGAACAGTAACGACATTCTCATCCAATGCACCAATAGGTGATTCGGCACCCACAGGATCGACATACGCAACCGGAGTATTGCAGCAAACAGGTAATGTTGCAATTCACCCTGAGGCTTCGGATAATGACATTTATGAGGTTGATGTTGAACGTACGTATCAGCCTGCTGCAACAATCCTAGAGGCATCAAAGATTGAAATGAACAAGGCAGTAGGACTAGTTGTAACAAGTGAATTTCCTCACGCCACACCTGCTGATTTTTCAGCACACTATTATTCAAGGGGCAATTATAAAGCAATAGCACCACAAATGGCTTATCAAAACCTTGATGTGATGTTTGGCGGCGGCAATAGCATTCTGACTGATGATATTAAGCAACATTTCAAAAACAAGGGCATTACACTTATTCAGGATGATAAAAATGCATTATTAAATTATAACGGCGAAGGGAAGGTATGGGCTCTTTTTGGTGAAAGAGCTTTACCTTATAATATTGACAGAAATCCTGACAGAATTCCATCTCTTGCAGAGATGACCGCTAAAGCTCTGGAAGTTCTTTCTAAAAAAGAAAACGGTTTCTTTCTTATGGTAGAAGGAAGTCAGGTTGACTGGGCTGCACATGCAAATGATGCAGCAACAATGATAGATGAATACCTTGCATTTGATGAAGCAGCCGGAAAGGCTCTGGAGTTTGCAAGAAAGGATGGCAACACGGCAGTAATAATACTTTCAGACCATGGGAACAGTGGATTTTCAATAGGCTCAAACAACTGTCCCGGGTATGACAAGCTCACTATAGACCAGCTGTTTGAGACAGTTTCAGGGATTAAGTTAAGCGCAAACGGACTTGAATCAATTTTAATTAAAACCAATCCAGACAGTATTAAAACTGAATTCAGGGAGTTTACCGGTATTGATATCACAGATGATGAACTCCAGTCATTATTATCTTCCAGAAATTATCATGAGGGAGATTATACAAAGGTTGGGACAAGCAATAACATGGCACATAATATCGTAAATATACTGAATTCACGTATGTGCTTCGGATTTACAACAGGAGGTCATACAGGCGAAGAGGTACTGATTGCAGCATATCACCCGCAAGGTGATATACCTTCGGGACACTTAACCAACATTCAGGTGAATGAGTATCTGCAAAAAGTAACAGGACTTGAAAACAGTTTACAAGAGCTGTCAGACAGAATTTTTGTGAAACACAGAGATGTTTTCAAAGACATGGAAATAAATATAGACAACAGTGATCCCGGATTTCCTGTTCTCAGCATAAAAAACGGGAACAATACCCTGGAGATAAAGGCCTTCTCTTCAGTAGGGAAACTGAACGGAATATCGTTTGATATTGGCTCAGTTGTGGTTTATATTGACAAGAATGAAACTTTTTATCTCCCGGAAATCTTAAGAGAAAAATTAAAATAACTGCTCTTATTTTATAGAAACATTACCCTGGAACGAAATAGCCTGCCGGTTGAGATCTGTTACGCTCAGCCGTCCGGTTCCGTTCTCATATATATCAAAATTAAATACAACCTGTCGATCGAGGTCATTAATAAGAATATTCACTAGCCAGTTGCCGGCTCTTTTCCCGGGGCTAACCTGGTACACAAAATCGGTACTTGTGAAATTATAACCACCTTCACGAGGATCCATTGGAGCACTGTAAGCTCTTCCAAAATATGGTAAATAGGCCTTAACAGTATCTGCAGAGACCTTAACTTCATAGTAAGGAGAAAGATAGATTGATTTATAACCGGTTGGGTATGCATAAGTGGCTTCAAAAGTAAAGTCGGACATCTCTACGGCATTCTTAATATCAGCAGCTAATTGTGCTTTTTCTGCAGCTGTTTGTGAACTTCCGCAAGCAGAAAAGATAATGATGGTGAGAAGTAAAAACAGACCATGAACAGTAAATTTTTTCATATATATCCTCCTTGTTTTTTATACTGCCTTTGATATACAACAAGCCATACTTTCCTGATAATCAAAGGAACTCATCAAATAAACAACTAAAAAGTAAATATTGTTTTAAGAATTCATACGATTAAAACTATTTATCTTAAAATGTGTCGTATAGAACTCGTTTTAATCATGTACTTGTGTGATGATGATTATAATGCTCGTTTTAGACTATTAAAAATGTTTCAGGAAAAAAGTGTGAAAGATAAAAAATCATCAATAAAAACATCATTGAATATGCAAGATAAATGTGCTTTTTAGATGTTGTTTTAGAATAAAAATATGAACATAGTACAGAAACAAGAGTAACGGAAAGTATAATAAAGAAATAGGTCTCTCTCCAGTATACTATCTGCAATAATATCAAAAAGACTATAAGGTAAACCGTAAATCTCATCAGGTTAAGAGTAACCACTTTGTCACGTGCATACTCATTTACACTGAGTATTATATTTGCAACAATGAAAACTGCAATAAAAACCACTGCCGCCCATTCAAATATGGTATAATCAGGTATTTCCGGAATAGAAAAACTTATGAAATTGCTTAACGGAAGCAGGAAACTCTCTATATCATCTAAAACAAAATAAACAGAGAATAGTGAGACATATACAAGAAAAACTCCAAACAGAGAGGCAATAAAAGAGTGCAGCTGAGGTCCTCGCATCGACTTTTCGCCTCTCCACCATAATGGTATCAGAACGATTGCATAAACTTGAAAAAGCGATGCAACTGCAATAAGTATCGATGATCTGAAAGAATAGAGGTATGAATTGGGTTTCTGGTATGACTCCAGCAAAGGGATAAGTGAGAAAAGAATAAAAATTATTGCTATATAATTGCCTGTCATTGCCAAACTGTAAGGATGCAAGCTTAAGAAAAACAAAGGTGCTGTAAATGGCAGGTTGGATCGTGAACGAATGATGCTGTATCTGTTGTTAATAGTTAAGAGGAGCCATGATATTATAATTACAGAAAGAGAGGATGCAATGAACGAAACTAATGGATCTTCAAAAAGATGTTTTACAGGCTCCCAAAGAAAATTATCATTGGTAATCTTAATTTCAGGCAATCCACTTTTTAAGTAAAGAACAACTCTCATTCCAATAACGAAAAGGGTTGTAAGTACTATTACAAAACGCCCTTCTACGAAATTTTCACGAAAGGATTTTACAACAGGATGCATTAGCTGATTATTTAAATATCGGATTGAAGATCGAAGCCAATATCTTTTCTGTAATAACTTTTATCAAAATTTATCTTCTGAACATTTTTATAAGAAGTTTTTAGAGCTTCCTCCATGCTGTTACCGAAAGAGGTAACTGACAATACCCGCCCTCCTGCAGAAATTACCTGATCGTTAAGTACAGTAGTTCCTGCATGAAATACAGTACTGTCTAAAACTGTGTTCAGGCCTGTTATAACTTTCCCTTTTTCATAATCTTCAGGATAACCTCCGGAAACCATCATCACAGTTACAGCACATCTTTCATCAATTTCCAGCTTTCTCTGCTCCAGTGTTTCTGTGGTTACACCTATAAAAAGATCCAGCAGATCTGTTTTAATAAGTGGTATTACAACTTCTGATTCAGGATCTCCCATTCGCACATTATACTCAATCACCTTAGGATCTCCGTCAACATTTATCAATCCGATAAAGATAAAACCTTTATAATCTATATTCTCTTTCTTAAGACCTTCTACAGTTGGTTCTACTATTCTTGTTCTCACTTTTTCCATGAACACGTCATCGGCAAAAGGCACAGGAGAAACAGCCCCCATACCACCGGTATTTAATCCGGTGTCACCTTCACCAATACGTTTGTAGTCTTTTGCAACCGGTAATATTTTAAATGAAGATCCGTCAGACAGAACAAAAACAGAACACTCAATTCCAGATAAAAACTCTTCAATAACTACCTTATTGCCTGCATTACCGAATTTCCCATTTAGCATCTCCCAAAGCATCTGCTTTGCATAGTTTAAATCATCTAATATCAGTACTCCTTTTCCTGCTGCCAATCCATCTGCTTTAAGAACATATGGTGCCGTAAGCGTATCAAGGAAAGAATTTCCTTCGATAATATTTTCGAGCGTAACTGATTTATAACGAGCTGTAGGAATGTTATGACGCAGCATAAACTTTTTAGCAAAGTCCTTACTGCCTTCCAACTGTGCTCCTTCACGAGAGGGACCTATTACAGCAATATGGCATATATCCTCGTCTTCATGGAAAAAATCATAGACACCCTGAACAAGAGGGTCTTCAGGTCCGACAACAATCATATCGATATCGTGACTTAAAGAGAATGCCTTCATTGATGCAAAATCAGTTACGCTGAAAGGCACATTGGTACCAAGCATAGCTGTTCCTGCATTACCCGGAGCTATATACAAATTATTTAAGTAACTGCTCTTTCTTATTTTCCACGCTATAGCGTGCTCCCGGCCACCGGATCCAAGAATAAGGACATTCATAAAATCTATAATTATATTTGGAAGTTTATACAAAGCTACTAAAAAAAATCAAATTAAAAGATGAGTTCCATTAAAATGGAGTAATTGTTATCTTTGCATTCCGGCAGTGCTGTTTCACCCGAAAATAAATATAAATCAGTATTACCGGAAATAAATCAAATTAATATATGATGAAGAGAAACAGAGTATGTTCCCTTTTTGGGATAGAATATCCTATAATTCAGGCCGGTATGGTATGGTGCAGTGGATGGAGACTAGCATCAGCTGTAAGCAACTCCGGAGGATTAGGATTGATAGGCGCAGGATCAATGCATCCTGACACTTTACGTGAACATATACAGAAATGTAAAAATGCAACAGATAAAACATTTGGGGTAAATATTCCTCTTATGTATCCTCAAATAGAAGAGATAATGCAGATAGTAATTGAGGAAAAAGTGCCTGTTGTATTTACATCTGCAGGGAATCCGAAAACATGGACATCTAAACTTAAGGAAGAGGGTATCTTGGTGGCCCATGTGGTATCCAGCTCCAAGTTTGCTTTGAAAGCCACAGAAGCAGGTGTTGATGCAATTGTAGCTGAAGGTTTTGAAGCGGGAGGTCATAACGGAAGAGAAGAAACTACAACATTTACATTAATCCCACAGGTAAGGAAAGTAACAGACCTGCCATTAATTGCTGCAGGTGGAATCTCATCGGGAGAGTCAATGGCTGCAGCTATAGCGCTTGGAGCAGAAGGTGTTCAGGTAGGTACGCGTTTCGCACTAACTGTAGAAAGTTCCGCCAGTGATGCTTTTAAACAAAAATGTATAACCTTGAATGAAGGGGATACTTCATTATCACTAAAAAAAGTAACCCCTGTACGTTTAGTTAAGAATGAATTTTATAAACAGGTTCAGGAAATGGAAGATAAGGGGGCTACAGCTGAAGAGTTGCGTGCATATTTAGGAAGAGGCAGATCTAAAAAAGGTATTTTTGAGGGAGATCTTGCTGAAGGAGAATTGGAAATTGGACAAATTGCATCTGATATCAGAGAAATAATTCCTGCTTCCATGGTTATAAAAGATATGATAGAGAACTATAACAAAACCTTGAAAAACATTTCGGAAAAGACTTTTTAATAATGCAAAGACTCTCATTTATTGTTTTACTGACCGCCTTAACATTTTCTGCAGGCAGCTTAGCTCAATCAGATAACTTATTAACTCTGGAGCAACTTATTCCGGGAGGAATTGAGTACAGCAAATACTCTCCGCGAATACCGGTTAATTACCAATGGAACGGAAACAGACTGATAGAAATTGGTAAAGACTCAGTATGGATTTATAATAACCCCTCTAAATTGAGTGGGAAATCACTCCTTTTTGCTTACGATGACATTCAGGGTCTATTAAAAGAAAGCTCAAATAAAATAAGTTCAGTTTCTTTTTCCAAAGAAGGAAGTTCTACAGTATCTTTCAATACTAACTATGGAACTGGGGTATTTGATTATGAGAAAAAGGCAATTACTGCCTATTTCAGTTATCCCGAAATAAGTGAAAATCACTCTTTATCACCCGATAAAAACCTGCTGGCATATACTAAAGAAAACAATCTCTATTTACTTGATAAAAATGGAAGTGAAAAACAGATTACAAGTGAAATCTGTAAGGATATAATTAGTGGTCAGTCTGTTCACAGAAACGAGTTTGGAATTAATAGCGGAATCTTTTGGTCTCCTGAGAGCGATAAAATTGCCTTCTATAGAATGGATGAAACAATGGTCACCTCCTACCCCATAGTTGACATGTCGGCAAGAGTGGCGGAATTAAAATCAATAAAATATCCCATGGCAGGAATGACCAGCCACCAGGTTACATTAGGAGTATTTGATATCAACAGTGGACAAATCACATATCTGAAAACAGGTGAACCTGTTGACCACTATCTTACAAACATCTCATGGAGTCCTGACGGTGAATGCATTTATGTAGCTGAACTTAACAGGGAACAGGATCATATGAAACTTAACTGTTATAATGCCACTTCAGGTGATTTCGAAAAGATGTTATTTGAAGAAAATCATCCTAAATATGTTGAGCCTCAGAACCCTCTGCTATTCGTGATAAACGAGAATGATCAGTTTATATGGCAGAGTAAAAGAGATGGATATAACCATCTGTATTTATATGATACTTCAGGTAATTTGATAAAGCAACTGACAGTCGGTGAATGGGAGGTTACTAATGTTATAGGTTTTGACAATAGAGGCAACAATCTCTATTTTGTATCAACTAATCCAAATCCTCTTGAACGCCATATTCACAGTGTAAGTTTGAAGAACGGGAAAATTGTGCAACACACTTTTAAGCCCGGTACACATTCAGCAACTCTTAGTTTTTCCGGAAGATATCTTATTGACCGTTATTCGGCGTTCGACAATCCGGGACAAATAAGTCTTATTGACACCCGTAATCAAAAGTCAGAACAACTTTCGTTTGCTGATAATCCATTTGAAGGTAAAAATAATATACCTACAGTTGAAACAGGTAAAATAAAAGCTGCCGACGGAGAGAGTGATCTGTACTACCGACTGATTAAACCCGCTGATTTTGATGAGAAAAAGAAGTACCCCGTTGCTGTTTATGTTTATGGCGGACCACACTCTCAAATGGTTAACAACCGCTGGCGTTACGGCTCAGGCGGATGGGAGTTGTATATGGCTCAAAAAGGATATCTGGTTTTTGTGATGGACAACCGTGGAACTGCGTACAGGGGGTTTGATTTTGAGAATGTAACCCACAGACAGCTAGGGGTTGAAGAGTCAAAAGATCAGATGAAGGGTGTAGAATTTCTGAGATCACTCCCTTACGTGGATGCTGATAGAATGGGAATTCATGGCTGGAGTTACGGTGGATTTATGGCAATTAACATGCTGCTTCGTTACCCTGATGTTTTTAAAGTTGGTGTTGCTGGGGGTCCCGTAACCGATTGGCGTTATTATGAAGTTATGTATGGCGAAAGATATATGGATCAGCCAGAGGAGAATCCCGAAGGTTACGAAGAAACCAGTTTACTTAATAAAGTTGATAAGCTCCAATCAAGACTGCTTATTATACATGGAGATGAAGATCCGACAGTAGTTATGCAGCACAGCTCTCAGTTTATTAGAGCCTGCATAAGGGAAGGGAAACATCCGGACCTGTTTATATATCCGGGTTACGGGCATAATATGACAGGACCTGATCGTGTTCATCTTCATGAACATATCACACTCTACTTCGACAAAAACTTATTATCTTTGTAAATAATATGCAGTACAAACTTTTCCCGTCGGAGCGATTCTCTTTTTTCAGCCTGAGCAGCGGCAGCTGTGGCAATTGTTATTATTTGGGAAACTCTTATTACGGAATACTTATTGATGCCGGAATTGGTCCGCGTGTCATTAAGAAAAGGCTCGCTGAGCATGGTGTCAATCTTTCATCGATAATGGCTGTGCTAATTACACACGATCATTACGACCATATTAAATCGGTAGGCCATCTTGGAGAAAAACTTCACATCCCGGTATATGCCACACGTGAAGTACACAGGGGGATAAAAAACAGTCCACTTATACAAAA
Organism: Fermentimonas sp.; assembly: GCA_028683355.1. Taxonomy (GTDB): domain Bacteria; phylum Bacteroidota; class Bacteroidia; order Bacteroidales; family Dysgonomonadaceae; genus Proteiniphilum. The sequence continues at coordinate 43,839 of JAQUIZ010000006.1, read as the reverse complement.
CAGCTTAAACGGATCAGCTAAATATATTGAGAAAGGTAAAACTTTTCAAATAGAGGACTTTAGAATTACTCCATTTGATGTGCCACACGACAGCAACGATAACGCAGGTTATTACATGGAATTTGGAGGTCAGAAAATGACTTTGGCTACTGACGTGGGTGCTATAACAGATGAAGTTGCGAATTATATGTGCAAGGCTAATCAACTGGTAATCGAGAGTAATTACGACGAAGAGATGCTGAATAACGGGCGTTACCCGTGGCATCTTAAACGAAGGATAACCTCTGGTACCGGACACTTGAGCAACCGCCAGACAGCCGAGTTTCTGGCAAATAATTTTTCATCCGAACTACGCAATATATGGCTATGTCATCTGAGTGGTGACAATAATAACCCTCAACTGGCATTTGATACAACAAAGGATCAGTTGTCACTTAAAGGTATTGAGGTAGGAAAACATGTCGACTTGCATGTTCTTGAAAGAAATGTTTTATCAGCAAAAATTGAATTCTGAACCTAATGTCCACTGCTCCAGTTCTTCTTTTTACTTATAACCGTCCCTCACATACAAGGCAAACTCTTGAAGCCTTGATGAACAATGAACTTTGTGATGAGACCGAACTCTTTATCTTTTCTGATGGATACAAAGACAATTCAGATAAAAAAGAGGTACTCAAAGTACGCAAACTTATTCATTCCATTGGTGGCTTTAAGAAGATACATATAAAAGAGAACCAACACAATATCGGACTCGCAAGAAATATAATTGATGGGGTAACCGGAATAATAAATGAATATGGCAGAGTTATAGTTCTTGAAGATGATCTGATAACTGCACCCCATTTTCTAACCTTCATGAATGAGGCTTTGGATAAGTTTGAAGATGAAGAAAAAATCGGACATATTCAAGGGTTTTGCTTTCCGATAAAAGGATTACCTGAATCTTTTTTAATTAAATGGACAGGCAGCTGGGGTTGGGCAACCTGGAAAAGAGCATGGGAAAAGTTTAACCCTAACGGACAGGAATTGCTAAATGAATTAAAGCGCCGCAAGCTTTCCAGACAGTTTGATTTTAATGGAAAGTACCCCTTCACACGGATGTTAAAACGGCAGGTTAACGGGGAAAATGATTCCTGGGCAATCAGATGGAATGCAACACTTTTCCTGAGTGATATGTTATCTCTTAATGCAGGCAGATCTCTTGTGCAAAACATTGGCTTTGACGGAAGCGGTATTCATAGTGGCAGTGATGAAATATATAGCACTGAACTGTATAAAGGAGAATTGCATATTGATATTACTGAAATAGTTGAAAACAAGACAGCCAGAAAAGCCTTTATGAAATATTATGGTCTTACTAATTCATTTAGAGCAAAAGCAAAAAGAAGGATAAACAGATTTTTAAGAAGCAGATAGACTATGAACGTCCTAATCATCAGCAAATCAGACATTCACGGAGGAGCAGCGATTGCTTCGTACCGACTGATGAATGCCCTGAGGTCTGAAGGTGAAAACGCCAGGATGTTAGTAAGTGAGAAAAGATCTGACAATCCCAATGTAATACAGGTTGGAAGTAAATTCAATAACCAGTGGAATTTTTATAGGGAAAGGGGCGAGATCTTCCTTCACAATCGTCTTTCAAGAGAATACCTGTTTGATGTATCTATTGCAAATACAGGAATTTCAGTTACAGAGATTGACGAATTCAGGGATGCTGATGTAATACATTTGCACTGGATCAATCAGGGGATGTTATCTATTAAAGAGATTGATAAAATCCTTCAATCAGGAAAAAAGATTGTTTGGACAATGCATGATATGTGGCCGTTTACAGGAATATGCCATCATGCAGGTAACTGCAATCACTACGAAACAGATTGCGGAATGTGCCCATATCTTAAAAATCCCTCAGAAAAAGATCTTTCTAATTATATTTTTAAGAAAAAAAAGAGAGTTTATTCAAAAGAAAATATCACTTTTGTTGCATGCAGTGAATGGTTGAAGATACTGGCAGAAAAAAGCCCACTTTCTGAAGGCCACAAAATAATTGCTATTCCTAATCCTATTGACACAGATCTTTACAAACCGATGGATAAATTAAGTGTTCGCAGAAAACTAAACCTACCCATTGATAAAAAACTGCTCCTCTTTGCTGCAGCAAAGGCTTCAGATCCGCGTAAAGGTACAGATTATTTGGTAAATGCATCTAAGCTGATTGCAGCAGATAATAAGGATAAATTTCTTTTCCTGATTGTTGGAAATCAAGGTGCAGAGATTGCGGAAAGACTGTCTATTCCCTCTCTGTGTATGGGATACGTAGATTCTCACAGTATGCCTGAAGTATATAACGCTGCTGATGTCTATATAACTCCCTCATTGCAGGAGAATCTGCCAAACACTATTATGGAAGCCATGTCTTCGGGAACACCCTGTGTGGGGTTTAATATTGGTGGAATTCCAGAAATGATAAGTCACAAGCTGACCGGTTACGTTGCTGAGTATAAAAACACAGAGGATTTAGCCAATGGTATAGATTGGACTCTTTTTGAGGCTGACTCAGAAGCACTTGAACAAAACTCCCGTGAGAAAGTGTTAATTTCATATGAACAAAGTATAATTGCAACACTCTACAAGAATATTTATGAAGAGTGAAAACAAAATAACAGACCAGGCACACTGGGAAGAGTATTGGGGAAATTTTCAGTATGATAAAATTCCGGATAAGGTTGTTTTCAAAAAGTTTATGTCTCAACTCATAAGTGGCAAAAGCTTTATTGAAATTGGCGGATTTCCGGGTCAGATCTCTGCCTATTTTTATAATCATGGAATTCAAGATGTAACATTATTGGACTTTCACCTTAATAATGACACCGTTAGAAATTTCGAGAGGATTAATAGTTTACCTCTGAATAGTATCAAGTGCATACATACTGATTTTTTTAATTTTAAATCCGAAAGGAAATATGATGTTGTTTTTTCATCCGGTTTTATCGAACATTTTGAAGACACAGTTGATGTAATCAGCCGCCATGTAGATCTGCTTTCAGAAGACGGTCAACTTCTTATCTTAATCCCAAATTTTCTTGGTCTGAATGGAACTATTCAGCGAAGGTTTGACAGACAGAATCTTGATGCACATAACTTAAAATCAATGGAGATTCCTTATCTTGAATATATTATGGATAGGTTTAATCTGAGTGATTTAACTGTTGAGTATATTGGCAAACCTATGTTATGGTTAGAACCTAAACCAGAGAATAAAAATAAAAGAAAATGGATAAAAATGCTAAGTTACATTGTTAAGTCATTTCCTTTTAAAAGTAAATTTTTGTCTCCATTTATAGCCATTTATGCCAGAAAATGAAAAAATTATCAATAATAACCGTAACCTTTAACGCAGAACAAACGCTGGAACGGACCTTAAGCAGCATCAGTTCACAGTCCTATCCTTATATTGAACATATTATAGTTGATGGAAAATCGACAGACAACACCATTGACCTGGTTCACAAATATGAAAATGATAAACTAAAATGGATAAGTGAACCGGACAAAGGGCTGTATGACGCTATGAACAAGGGTATCAAAATGTCTACCGGGGATTATCTCTGTTTTCTGAATGCAGGTGACACATTTTTTGCTGCAGACACAGTAGAGTTAATTATGCAATCAGATGAACCCGCTGATATAATTTATGGAGAGACAGCGATCGTTGACAATAACGGCAATTTTCTTCATATGAGAAGATTGAAAGCTCCTGATAAACTTACATGGAAAAGTTTTAAAGAAGGTATGTTAGTTTGCCACCAGGCATTTATAGTGAGAAGGGAGATTACTGAACCTTATGACCTGAGTTATAATTTCTCTTCTGATTTTGATTGGTCAATTCGCATGTTGAAGAAGTCAAAAGCCATCATCAATACAAATCTTATTTTAATCAACTACCTGAATGAAGGTATGACAACCACCAACCGCAAAAAATCTCTCAAGGAGAGATATCAAATAATGGTAAAACATTACGGTAAATTCTCTACTTTTTTACATCATCTCTGGTTTGTTGTCAGGTTTGTTATTAAGTAATTTTGCTGTTTGCATTATTAAGAATGCGAAGCATTAAAATGGAAGTCAAATAATAATGAAAAGAAGAAAATTAAAACTTGAAGAACTTAACCGAATTAACTTGGAAGAGTTCCGCGAGGCAGTAAAAATCCCGCTTGTGGTGGTTCTTGACAATGTAAGAAGTCAAAATAATATAGGTTCAGTATTCAGAACCAGTGATGCATTTCGTATTGAGGAAATCTTACTGTGTGGCATTACTGCAACACCACCAAATGTTGAGATACACAAAACCGCCCTTGGAGCTGAAGATTCTGTAAAATGGAGATACTATAATGATACAATGTCTGCGCTTGGAATGCTAAAACAGGAAGGATATATTGTATATTCAATAGAACAGGCTGAAAACAGCCAATCACTGGAATCTGTCGAATTAGATAAAAACAAAAAGTATGCCGTAATCTTAGGCCATGAGGTACATGGGGTAGATCAAAATGTGGTTAACTCTTCTGACGGTTGTATAGAAATCCCTCAATATGGAACCAAACACTCTCTTAATGTTTCTGTTACTGCAGGTATTGTAATTTGGGATTTCTTTAAAAGACTAAAGTAAATAAAAAAAAGAATCGGGCTGCTGTCTTCAATAATGGCAACCCGAAGCAATTTATAGTTCTCTGATTTTCACATTACGGAACCAGATTGAGTATCCGTGATCTTGTAATCCAATGTATCCTTCTTTAGATATTCCTTCCTGAAAACCTGGGAAGTTTTTAAATTTACTGTTTTCTACCAGTTCATCCCATTCATTTGACCAAAGTGTATATTCAACAACCTTTACCCCATTTTGTGTATGAGTAACCTTACCATTATCAACACGTATAACTATGTTGTTCCATTCTCCATAAGGATTTACTGTCTTAGGATCTGCGGGAAGCATATCATATAACGAGCCTGCCAGATGTGAGTCAATTTTATTATCGCTTGCATATTCATTATCCAGGATTTGCACTTCAGGAGAAGAGCTGTATACTGCTTTCCCTTTTTCTTCACGTACATAGTAAAATATACCGGAATTGCCCTCTTTCTCAGTTTTCCAGTCAATAGACAATTCAAAGTTCTTGAACTGTTTAGGAAAGTAAATCATATCACCACCCACTCCTTGTCCGGGACGTGCTCTTTCGGCTTTAAATACTTTCATAGCACCATCCTCAATTGTCCAGTTTTCCGGCACACTGTTGCCATTATACTGCCGCCATCCTGTAAAATCCTTACCATTAAATAGCAGCTCCCATCCCTGTTTTTCTTCTGATTTTGTGAGTTCGTTAACTTTAGCCCGTGAAGCAGAGCATGAAACAAAGAGAAGAACTGTAATCAGAAACATCCATGCATTTCTCATTTTCATAAAATTTAAATTGTTATAATTGATAAACACTTTATTTATGAACATCTGACTTATTGTTCCCAGCGTTTCAGCAATAGGTTTTCACCATCAAATTCGGCGTATGAGAATAAGGTTATCCAATCACCTAAAATTACGACCCTGCTATGTTTAGCAATGGCCAAATTGAGTAATATATGACGATGCCCGTAGATAAAATAATCAATACCATTTATCTCTTTTAATTTTTCTTTTGAGAAAAGTATCAGGTATTCGTTATCTTCACCCAGATATTCTATAACACCTCCTTTTTCGCGACTATCACTCGACCATGCATGTGCAAGAGGTACAGTCCATCTTGGATGAATTGCAGAAAAACATTTTCTGAGAAACTTATTATGAAAAACTTTTCTGAGAAAGTGGAATGACCTGGAATCGTCTCCAAGACCGTCACCATGTGCAAGAAAGAACTTTCTACCCTTTATATCAACAATTAAAGGCTCGAAATGCAGTATCATACCACACTCCTTCGACAGATAATCTGTAAGCCATATATCATGATTCCCTATAAAAAAATGAACCTCAACCCCTGAGTCTGTCACTTCTGCTAGCTTGCCAAGAAGTCGGGTAAAGCCTTTAGGAACTACATATTTGTATTCATACCAGTAATCGAATATATCTCCCATCAGATAGATTGAATCTGCGTCTTGCTTGACATGATCAAGCCAGCGACACAGTTTCTTCTCTGCTTCAAGGGAGTCCCGGTGTGTTTTTGCCCCAAGATGGGCGTCAGAGAGAAAATATACTTTTTTACTCACAACAACTGTTTTTCAGAGTACTTAGAATACCGCTACATCATTCCTAATTCGAGTAAAGCCTCTTCACTCATCATGGACTGATCCCAGGGAGGATCAAATGTAAGATTAAGATTCACGTTATTTACCTCTTCAATCGATTCAACCTTCATCTGAACATCCATCAGAATAAAGTCAGCAGCAGGACAGGCAGGTGAAGTGAATGTCATTTCGATGGTAACATTATTACCTTCATCAACATCCACATCATAAATCATCCCCAGATCATATATATTTACCGGAATTTCAGGGTCATAACATGTACGCAGCATGACCACTATTTTATCTTGTAAAGCTTGTAATTCTTCGTTCATAATCTAATGTTTTTTTATTTAACCTAAATACGGCATAATTGTTTAAATTCTTCAGATGATTCCCTCATCTGCAAAACTAAAATATCGGTCACCACACACTATGATGTGGTCGAGCAGTACTATGTCCATCCAATGAGCAGCCTCTTTGAGTTTTTTTGTTATTTGAGTATCCTGCGGACTAGGTCTGCAGTTTTCAGATGGGTGGTTATGACCTAAAAATATTCCTGAAGCATAATATTTTAAAGCTTCTCGAAGTATAAGCCTGATATCTACAACAGTTCCTGATATTCCGCCTCTGCTTACCTGTACTTCTGTAACAACTCTGTTAGATCTGTCAGTTAGAAGCACCCAGGTCTCTTCATGATTCAAATCAGTGAGCTTAGGAACAAACTCTTCGTATGCAATTCTGGAAGAAGTGATCTTCCTTCGTTTTACCGACTCAACAGCTTTTCTTCTTCGTCCAAGTTCGAGTGCTGCAACTATTGTTACTGCTTTCGCCTCTCCAATTCCCTTGAATTTTTGTATCAAATCAGTCACACTCATCCTTGCAAGCTTATTCAGATCGTTATCTGCTTCGTTCAGTATGCTTTTCCCGAGTTCAACTGCACTTTGCTCACTATTACCCGAGCCAATAAGGATTGCTATCAGCTCTGAGTCAGATAGTGTTGAAACGCCTTTCAATAACAACTTTTCACGGGGCCGGTCTTCCTCAGCCCACTCCTTTATACTTAACTTGCTCATTATGACTTACCGCTCTTTAACAGAACAAATATACATAAAAGTATTTACTTATTTACAGACCAATAGTAATTACCTGTTTACGAAGTGTAATATCGTATGGGAATCATATGCACCTCGGTGCTAGATTACTTATAGATCGCTTATAAATAGCTTATCTGTACATTAGCTATGTATAAGCAATCTTTGGGTGAGAAGGGGCTGAATTAAGTCAAAAAAAGAGCTGCTCTAAAAGAGCAGCTCCCTGTTATAAGTGATAATAAATATCTCAATTACTCCCTAACTCTCTCTACATAAGAGCCGTTGCGGGTATCTATTTTAATTTTCTCTCCTGTGTCAATAAATAATGGAACTCTTACTTCAGCTCCGGTTTCCATTGTGGCAGGTTTCAATGCATTTGTTGCTGTATCACCTTTAATTCCCGGTTCTGTGTAAGTCACTTCAAGAACTACATGTACAGGCATCTCAGCTGTAAGAATGGTACCACTATCAGCATGAATTTGCACTTCTACAATGTCTCCTTCTTTAAGGAATTGTACTCCGTCAATTTGTTCACCAGGAATAGGAATCTGCTCAAATGTCTCAGTATTCATAAAGTTATATCCCATATCATCTTTATAGAGATATTGAAATGGTCTTCTTTCTATACGAACTTCATCAACTTTTACACCCGAATTGAAAGTTTTATCTAATACCCTGCCGGTAGTAACATTCTTAAGTTTAGTACGAACGAATGCTGCCCCTTTACCTGGTTTTACATGAAGAAATTCAGTAATGAAGTAATATTGACCGTCAAGGTCGATGCACATTCCGTTCCTGAAATCAGCGGTTGTTGCCATAAATATTTGTAATTGTTATTCTATAAGATAATTAATTGTATCTGAGTGCAAAAGTAACTATTAACTGTGTAAAATGCAAATGAATAGACCTGCGGCTTACTTAAAAGTAAACAAATAATTTGGTATGAAGTTCCAAATCGACACCAATGCAATTGCAAATGCTTTTGAAAGATAGAAGTTAATCTTTAGTTTTTCATGAAAAAGGTAAATAAAAAGATTATTCAATACCAGACCAATTAAAGAAATGGTGAAAAAGGACAAATATTCACGACCAACCTCCGGACTGCTACTTTCGAATGTCCAAATACGGTTTAATATATAGTTTGTTGTAGCTGCAATTGAAAAACCGATAGAGTTAGATATAAATTTATTCCACTTTAATTTTTCCTTGCATATCCACGTGAAAAAGAAATCAACAGCTGTTCCGGATAAACCAACAACACCAAACTTTATAAATTTAATTAATAACTCAGTAATCATTCAAAAACAACTTTCCATGGTTTCTCCAATGTTGCCGGATAAACTCCGGTAGTTCCTGCAGCAAAGTAAACATCATATTTACCTGTAGGATATTCAGATAGATCGAATAAAATATTCCCTGAAACAGATTCGCCTGAAAGTATTTTATCTGACTCAAATGTGGATACTGTGGGAACCTTCTTTCTAACAGTCTTTCCATCAATTTCTGCTATGAATACAAGCGATATCTGTAAAGGCATTGATGGGTGATTAATGTAGAATGTATTGTCGTATGGATTATTTATCGTAACAGACATCTCATTTATTTTTCGGGTTGATAATGGAGTGTCTTTTATAGACGGAATTACTTTCAGCCTTTTGAAAGGTTGATATTGCTCTACTTCTTTTAGATTAAAGACTGATTCTCCACTTACTGTAGGCTCCACTCCTGTTGTATCATTTCTGAAATCCATTACAACAGACTGACCGAGGTAATACTCGTCGAATCTCCAAATATCATATTGCGTATTCCGATAATTCAATGCACCCATAGCATGAGCCTCACTGCCGGTATAGAACCTATATTTTGACGGCATCTGGAATCCAGAGGTAAATACAACAGGGCGATCTCCTGCAACTGCATAAAGATCCGAAACTCTCTGTTTGTCTCCATGCCATTCAGTTTTAACAGGCAGAACATCTATCATTAGGAAAAGACGAGCTGCCAATACTAATATCAGTGAAGGTGCAACTACTTTGTAAAGGTAACGTTTTAATTTTTCGTTTTCAACAGCTTCACGTAATATCAGAATCACCATTGGTATCGATGCTACGATTGTCCAATGGGGTTCGACACGACTTTTGAAAGTCCATAAAGCGAAAAAGATTAAAAATCCTCCCATCAGGTACTTTAATGCACGCTGAAAAAGATCCCCTTTCTTATTAATAAATAGAACATATATACCTGCCCCTAAAGTAAAAGGATTAAATACAGGCAGCTGATTAACTAAATAGTCAAACATATTGCTCCACTCAAATCCTCTGGAGCGATCAACGAGGTGATATTTAAATGATGGGAAATCGTGGTTTACCTGCCACAAAATATGCGGAATGTATAGAATTAATGCAATAATGATTGAGTAGTAAAAAGTACTCTTTTTGAACAACTTTAGATTAGATAATATAACGAAAATAATTACCAGTGCACCGTGATATTTACTGTACATTAATCCGGCCATAAAAAGAGCCATCAGAAGCGCAGCTTTTACTGAATAGTTACTTTTGATATAAAACCTGTAACTCCATAAAAAAAGAACAGTGAAAAATAAAAGTACCGAGTCAGGAGTAGCAATAAATCCGTAAGCTTGCAGCATTACCACTGAAAATGAGACTAAGAAAAACAGAACTACATTTTCTCTCGTATCTTCAATCTCAAGAAGTTTGTAGAGGACGTATAGAAAGACAACTTGCATTATCATTACTATCAAACGTACTCCAAGTAATGAATTTCCGGCAAGCAGAGTCCCAACCTTAATCACTAAAGCTATCATGGGAGGGTGATCAAAATATCCCCAATCCAAGTATTGGGAGTACACCCAATAATAGGATTCATCATTCCCAATTTCAGTAAAAAGAGACTGGATAAGATTAAGTAAAAACCAAGCAAATATTAATAATAAAAATATCTGCCTGGTTTTTATAGTACACAAATATCGTGACTTTAACATTGTCAATCTATTCTACAGAACCTGCATTCCATCTAATACAAGTTTTATCACAAATAGTACAAATATTACCCACATTGTAACAGAAATATGTTTCCACTTTCCACTTAATGCTTTTAGTAATACAAAAGACAGCATACCAAATACAATTCCCTGAGCTATGCTGAATGCAAAAGGCATCATAACTATAGTAAGGAAGGCGGGCAGTGCTTCTGTCATATCATTGAAGTTAATCCTAACAACAGATGTAATCATAAAAAGTCCCACCAATATAAGAGCTGGTGCAGTTGCTGAAGCAGGTACCATTAGGAACAAAGGGGCAAGAAACAACGCCAGGAAAAACATTGTTGCGGTTGAAAGTGCAGTTAAACCTGTTCTGCCACCTGCAGCAACGCCAGAAGCACTTTCTACATACGAAGTTACAGTACTGGTTCCTAAAACAGCTCCAAAAGTAGTCCCCAGTGCATCTGCAAAAAGGGCTTTCTTTATCTGAGGAAAGCTTCCATCCTTATCAGTTAACCCTATTTTTGATGCAACACCTAATAATGTTCCTATTGTATCAAACAAGTTCACAAAAAGGAATGTAAATACGATAATTAGCATATCTAAAGTGAAGATGTTGCCCCATTCAAATTTCATGAATATAGGAGATATACTCGGGGGCAGTGACACCAGACCACCTGAGGGCATCTGAACCAAACCTAATGTCAGCGCAAAAACAGTTGCTGCAACTATACCAATAAGGAAAGACCCATGAATTTTCTTAAAATATAAAACAGCAGTAAGAATTAGACCTAAAGATGCAACCCAAATATGTGGATCTGACATTGATCCAAGAGTTATCATTGTATTTTCATCTCTTACAATAAGTCCGGCATTCTGCAATCCCAAGAAAGTAATGAAAAGTCCGATCCCTACAGGAATAGCATCTTTTATTGTACTTGGAATGCTCTTCACAATCATTTCACGAACATTAAAAAATGTAAGAATTACAAATATAATACCCTCAATGAATACTGCTGTAAGAGCCATCTGCCATGAATAACCAAGTCCCAGTACAACAGAGAAGGCAAAAAAGGAGTTTAATCCCATACCCGGAGCCTGTGCTATAGGCAGATTAGGAATAAATGCCATAAACAAAGTACCTAAAACACTTGCAAGAGCAGTTGCTGTAAACAAGGCTGACTTGTCCATTCCTGCAGCACTTAAAATATTTGGATTCACGACTAATATATACGACATAGTCAGAAAGGTAATAACACCCGCCACCAACTCTGTACGTACTGTTGTCTTGTTTTGCTTTAATTTAAATATCTTTTCAAGCATAATCACTCTCTAATTAATTATTAAAAAATCCACTTGGTTGCCAGGGTAGGTATGGCGTAGAATTTACTCTCAAACTTATTCACAAAGTTATAGCTCAATTCCACTTCGCTTCCCAGTGAGAAGTTAGGTGTAATATTAAACCATATTTGTGGTTCACTTAATAAGACTACCTTCTTACCACTGGCATCATTACCCTCTGTGAATGATTTATCTTCGGTCCATAGATCCATAAATCCCCCCAGAGATATCTTGTTGTTTGCAAGAGAAGCATTCCATGTAACTGTCCACTGTGCATCATTACTTGCCTGTTCAAATGCGTTTAATTTATATGCAAGATATGTGTTCATATAAAAATTACCCAATTGAAATGGATATCCAAAACCTGCAAGATATGCTCCTGGGATTGAGAAACCTATACCTGTACCTCTCACCAGACCCAAACCTCCGTTATATTCAATATGCGGAAGAAGAGGAAAATCACCTATTTTAAACTCTCTGGCAATTTCACCATATATTAATCCGGGATTGCCCTTGTTAAAACTGAAATCGAAGTCTACAAACATAAAAGTGTTACCCCACTGATCAGGTTTGTAAAATTCATAAGTAGCTGTCAGATAATTAACGCCGGAAACACCATCACCATAGAGTGAACTGCGCGGATCAAAATGTAGTTGAAGATTTTGCCCCTGTGTAGTCATCAGCACACAAAGCAGAGCAAACGTTAGTATAATTTTACGTGACATAAAGATTGTTTAAATAAAAGTTAATTACAATAAGATCGCAAAAGTATTAAATTTATGAATAACCTTAATGAGATATCGCTACTTTTTTCTTTTTTTATTAAATCTGAAGAGGATACCACTAAAATTTGTATTTTTGCCTTTATATAAAAGATCAAATTAACATGGATGGATTAAAAAGCAGACTATTAACGGTTTATAATACACTAAGCAGAGAAAAAGAGCCGTTTAAACCTCTTCACGCCCCATTTGTGGGAATGTATGTGTGCGGACCTACTGTTTATAGTGATATACATTTAGGCAATTGTCGTACATTTATCTCATTCGACTTGATTTACAGATACCTCCTCCATATAGGCTATAAGGTGCGCTACGTGCGTAATATTACAGATGCAGGCCACCTCGAGGGTGACAGAGATGAAGGTGATGACAAGTTTGCCAAAAGGGCTAAACTTGAACAGCTTGAACCAATGGAGATTGTGCAAAAATACACGCTCGGATTTCATGAAGTACTATCGCTCTTTAACACTCTCCCTCCAAGTATCGAACCCACCGCAACAGGTCATATAATTGAGCAGATCGAGATGATCAAAAAAATACTGGACGCCGGATTTGCTTATGAGGTTAACGGATCTGTTTACTTTGATGTTGAAAAATATAGCAAGGAACATGAATATGGGATTCTCACCAACAGAAAACTTGAGGACCTGATTGAAGGTACAAGAGAACTAAGCGGTCAGGACGAGAAACATGGTCGCCTTGATTTTGCTTTATGGATATCAGCAAAGCCTGAAACACTTATGCAATGGCCTTCACCATGGGGGATGGGATTTCCCGGCTGGCATATAGAATGCTCTGCTATGAGTACTAAATATCTTGGCACCACCTTTGATATTCACGGTGGCGGAATGGATTTGCAGGCTACTCACCATACAAACGAGATAGCACAATCCAAAGCTTGCCATCACAGCGAACCTGTGAAATACTGGTTGCACACTAATATGCTCACTGTAAATGGTGTGAGAATGTCAAAATCAGCAGGAAACGGATTCTTGCCAAATGAGCTTTTCACAGGAGATCACCCATTACTTGAAAGGGGATACTCTCCTATGACGGTACGTTTCTTTATGCTGCAATCGCACTACAGAAACACACTTGACTTCTCAAATGAGGCACTTCAGGCAGCCGAGAAGGGGTATAAAAGACTTATGGGCAGTATTGCCACTCTTGACAAGATTGTTCCCTCTGATGTCTCTTCTGTAGATATTGCTTCACTTGAAGAAAATTGCTATGCTGCAATGGATGATGATTTCAGTAGTCCTGTTTTAATTGCTCATCTGTTTGATGCTGTGCGCATTATAAACTCCTGTAACGATAAAAGTGAAACAATAACTTCAGATGACCTGAAAAAACTAAAGGATTTAATGTACACCTTTGTCTTTGATATACTTGGACTTACAGATGAAACAAAAAGCCTCTCGGGCAGTAATATTATTGAGGGGTTAATGAGTTTAATTCTGGATATAAGAAAAACAGCACGAGAAAACAAAGACTGGGGTACTTCAGATAAAATACGCGATGAACTGAAAGCTGCAGGTGTTGAAATAAAAGACACCAAAACCGGTGCTGAATGGAGAATATAAAAAGAGTTACTTTTGCCTCAAAGATAGGCGTCATTGCTGCTGCAGCCGGCTCGGCGGTTGGTCTTGGCAATATCTGGAGATTCCCAAGTCAGGCTGCTGACGGAGGAGGCGCGATATTTATTTTTGTTTACATCGCCTGTATTCTCTTTTTTGGTATTCCGGTAATGATGAGTGAATTTATAATCGGAAGGTCGGCCCGGGCAAATACCGCCGGCGCTTTTCATAAACTTGCACCGGGAACACCATGGAAATGGATAGGCCGACTTGGTGTACTGACAGGATTCATTATCATGGGCTTCTACATGGTAGTAGCCGGGTGGACGCTCATCTATTTTTTTCAATCTGTAACAGGTAATCTTCACTCAGTCACAAATTTTAGCTCACACTTCAATAGCATCCTTAATAATCCTTTGCAGCAGACGATTTGGATGATTGTCTTCACATTGCTTACGGCATTTTTTATCATATCGGGAGTAAGAAAAGGAATTGAACAGTCTGCTAAAATATTTATGCCTTTGCTGTTTCTATTATTAATAATACTTGCTGTAAGATCAGCAACACTTGAAGGTGCAGTAAATGGTCTTAATTTCCTGTTTAAGCCCAATTTGGAGCATGTTAAGCAAACAGTTTTTCTTGATGCCATGGGCCAGGCCTTCTTTTCACTGTCAATAGGTATGGGATGCCTTATTACTTACGGTTCTTATTTCAATAATAGTGTCAATCTGACTAAAACAGCCGTTCAGGTCTCTACTTTAGACTCCCTGGTTGCAATACTCTCCGGAATAATCATATTTCCTGCTGCATTTGCACTTACTTCCAATCCGGATACCATTGTAGATGAACTGGTAACAGGTGGACCTGGTCTGCTCTTTATAACATTACCCGAACTTTTTAATCAAATGCCTGCATCAATGGCGTGGTCTTCTATGTTTTTCTGCCTCCTGGCACTGGCAGCTCTGACTTCCACTATATCATTAATGGAAGTAGTTACACTTTATCTCTATGAGGAGTATAAAATATCGCGCAAAAAAAGCACTTTGCTCGTGACAATCGGAGTAATTATTCTTGGGATAATCTCATCTTATTCCTCTGGGTTCTTTAACTTTCTGGATATGGCATCTGCAAAATACATGCTGCCTGTCGGAGGTTTATTTATAAGCATATTCGTGGGATGGTACCTGAATCAGCAATTGGTTACAGCTCAGATAACCAATGAAGGGAGGCTGAAATTCAGCATTTTGTTTTTAAAATTTTACATTTTCCTTTTACGTTATATTGCACCAATTGCAATATTATCGATATTCATATATGGATTAGCAAGTTAATCACTAAAACATTATAAAAGTGCACTTCATCTGTAAAACTTATAGTTTAAAATGTTATTTTTGCATTAAAACTCCATTGTCATAATGCAATTTCAATATAAAATACGACCACCGGAAACAGTACGAACAACAATCCAGCTTCCGGCTTCAAAAAGTATAAGTAATAGGGCTCTAATCCTCAATGCACTGAGCCTCAGCTCTGCTCCAATCAAGAATCTGTCTGATTGTGATGATACAAAAGTTTTGATAGATGCATTTAACTCCGATTCAAATCTATTCGATATAAAAGCAGCAGGAACAGCAATGCGATTTCTTACTGCTTTCCTTGCCGGTATGGAAGGTGAATGGATTATAATGGGAACTAAGAGAATGCATCAACGTCCTATTCATCCTTTAGTCGAAACTCTATCTGCTTTGGGTGCTGAGATAGAATATCTTGAAAAAGAGGGATTCCCTCCTCTCAAAATAAAGGGCAAAAAACTTAAAGGAGGAGAGGTTTATCTGTCAGGCAATATAAGCTCACAATTTATTTCTGCATTATTGATGGTTGCCCCATTAATGGAAAAAGGGCTGATCATGCATATTGAGAAAGAAATCGTTTCAAAACCGTATATTGATCTGACTATTGGCATGATGGCTAAATGTGGTGTTCATGCTAAATGGGAAGGAAATGATATTACAGTAAAACCTCAAAGATACAAAGCAGTAGATATGGTTGTTGAATCCGACTGGACTGCAGCTTCATACTGGTACGAAATTGCTTCACTTCTACCCGGTTCAGAAATAAAACTACTGGGTGTGAATAAGGAAAGTATGCAGGGTGATTCAAATGTAACTAATCTTTTTAATGATCTTGGAGTAACTACAGAATTTACTTCTGAAGGAATTATTATTCGAAGTCAAAAGAAAAGAGCAAAAAAGTTCTTCCACAATTTTATAAACGAACCTGACCTTGCTCAAACTTTTGCAGCAACTTGTTGTTTTAAAAATGTACCCTTTCTTTTTTCAGGTATCCAAAGTTTGAAGATAAAAGAAACAGATAGGGTGCAGGCATTAATAAATGAACTTAAGAAACTGGGTTATATTCTCATAGAAAATGAAATTGGCATGCTGGAATGGGATGGTGAACGCTGTACACCTGAAAAAGAGCCTGCAATAGACACTTACGACGATCATCGTATGGCAATGTCTTTTGCTCCGGGTGCCATTGCTAATCAATCAATAATAATAAATGATCCGGATGTAGTTTTTAAATCATATCCTAAATTCTGGGAAGATTTAAAACATGCGGGATTTGTAATCGAAGAAAGGAAATAAAATTATGCAACCTATCGTTTTATTTATTGCTATTATACTATTTTTTATTTTAGCACTTACAATCACAAATTATATACAACGTAAAAGAGGAAATACCACTGAACGTGAATTGCCACCTCCTGCAATTGACCTGAGTCAGAGCGGATGCTGCGGTGCTCACGAAGTATGTGAAAAAGACAGTCTTATTGCGGCATTTGCAGAGAAGCCTGAATATTTTGATGATGAGGAGCTTGATAAGTACTCAAACCGTGATTCTTCGAGATTTAGTGAAGTTGAAGTTGAAGAATTCAGAGAGGTGTTTTATACAATTCTGGATGAGGAAAAACCAAGGTGGGTAAGAAGTCTTCAGATGAGAAGCATATCAGTTCCTGATCAGATGAAAGACGAAGTATTGATGATTGTGAATGAATTGAGAATGCATAAAATGCACGCTTGATGTTGTAATTAATAATGAATATAGTTGAACTTTTTGATTACGTCTTTTTTAGGAATGCCATTATTGGCAGTCTTTTTGCGAGCATAGCTTGCGGAATAATTGGCACATATGTAGTCTCAAGGCGACTGGTATTCATAAGTGGCGGAATTACACATGCCTCATTCGGGGGATTGGGTATCGGCTTTTATTTTTCACTGCCCCCGATTCTCTCTGCAATGATTTTCTCGATTTTCTCTGCATTTGGTATACAATGGCTATCACGAAAACAGGGCGTTAGAGAGGATTCTGCGATAGCTGTCTTCTGGTCACTGGGGATGGCTATTGGTATAGTTCTTACATTTCTTACTCCAGGCTATGCCCCGAATCTCTCAGAGTATCTTTTTGGAAATATACTCACCATCACGCAGTCGGATATAATTTCATTAATAATTTTATCAATAATCCTTGTACTGTTTTTTGTACTGTTTTACCACGATATAATCTCAGTTTCATTTGATTCTGAATTTGCCCGAACACGACGAATACCAACTCAGTTCTTAGAATATACAATGATGCTATTCATAGCTGTTACAATCGTGCTAAGCATAAGGCTTGTAGGCATAGTACTTCTTATGTCACTTATCACCGTTCCGCAAATGACTGCTAACTTGTTTACAGTCAACTACTCCAAGATAATATCACTTTCAATTATATTTAGTTTTATTGGATGTGTATTGGGACTATTCCTGTCATATTACCTGAATGTTCCTTCCGGTGCATTTATCATTTTTGTACTTATATTGATGTACTTTATTGCTAAAGGCATAAAAAATATAATGTTGCATACTGCAAACAGACCTATTAGTGATTCTGTAAAACAATAATGTCTCACTTTTAGAGTTTATAATACTAGAAAAACAACAGTATGCTTAATTGAAGAAAAAAGCAGGAAATATTTTTTTGTTGTCATTGTGTGTTCTTCTCGGCCTAAGTTGTTCAACCGGGAGAAACACTCCCACTTCTCGTGCGTACCATGAACTAAGGACTCGCTATAACATCTTCCACAGTGCTCAGGAGTCATATAATAATATTCTTGATGACCAGCTGACAATAGTTCCAGATAACAGTTTTGAATTACTATCTGTTTTTCCCTCCAATTCTGTTAAAAATAAATCCCGAACAGGAGGACCTTTCGACATTGTTATTGATAAGACTGAAAAGGCAATTAGCGATCACTCTATTTCTGCAAAGCCAAGAAGAACCCCGGCGAAAGCATATTCAGAAGACTATAGAAAATGGCTGAAACAAGATGAATTTAACCCTTTTATTTACAATGTTTGGCTTCTGCTGGGAAAGGCTCATGTTCAAAATGGCGATTATGATCAGGCACTGTCTGTGTTTTCTGAAACAATTAAAATCTTCCCTGATGATGTAAACTTGATGTCAGAAGCTCAACTCTGGATGTTAAGAACATATACAGAAATGGAAAGGTTTTATGATGCGCAGAACTTAATATACATCCTGAAAAGCAGAAAAATGCCAAATGAGCTGAATAGACTTTTTACTGAGTTTCATGCTCATTATTTATTAGAGATTAAACAGTTTACAGAAGCTATACCTCACGTCAGAAAGGCAATTGAAGGGGAGAAAAACTCAATTAGAAAAAAACGGTTGCAGTTTCTGCTTGGCCAGGTCTATACAATGACAGAGGATTACGACAAAGCATACAATTCTTTTAAAGATATAAAGAGGATAAACTCTCCTAACAAGCTTTATCTCAATGCATTTGCTTATCGTCAAGCGTTATCCTCAGGAGAACAGCAGGCAGACTCAATAGCTCTTTTACTGAAGCAAAGCTTAATTAAAGAAGACTCTCCCTCCGAGGTAAATAATCAATACATTTATAAAGATTCTTTTCAATTATACTGGGAAGCTAATCTAAAAAGAAATATAACAAATCCTTTACAAGAAAACCACCCAAGCCTGGAACTTGAAAGAGAGTTTATAGCAGATAAACAGTCTCCTCATCTCTTGATTCTTTCACCATCAGATGAATCAGTTACAATAAATGATATTCTTTATAGTTCAGCAAATTTCAATTTCTCTATTTTTAAACTTCGCACTTTTAATATCACACCTATAAGATTCAACAAGAAAGATGTTGTTAAACTAGAACCGTTCAACTCTTTAGAAGATGCTTCGAAATACCTTCAATTACTACAATCAGATTCAATTTACAGGTCAGCTATACCCGGTAATATTACTCCGTTAATTATTTCAAATGAGAATTTTAACATCCTTCAAAACAGCACTTTGGATGATTATAAAATATTCTACGAATCAAAAATTGATGATATACCTGAGGATATATCTCCCATAAAAACCCGGCATCATGACGACAGTTTACTACACGCAGAGTCTGAAGATGATAAAAATAATGTTGAGGAATCATTATCTTTGGAACCGGATTCTGTAAATGAACCAAGTACTGACTATTTAAAGATATCAGACATAAAGATATCAGACATAAAAACATCAAACGAAAGGATAATTGATTTAAAGTCGTCACTCGAACAAAAAGCTGCAAAAATGATGCAACGGACAATAGAGTCTAATTCCCTTATTGACAAAACTGAGCAACTAAAGAAAAGGGAGCAGCTAAGAAATGAGAGAGTAAAGCAGCGTGAGAAAGAACTAAAAGAAAGGGAAAGAAAGAGAAAGATGGAAATCAAACAAAGGGAAAAAGAGCGTGAACTTAAATTAAGATCACAGAATAGAGATCGTAAATAATAAAAGTGTAATTTCAATAAAAAGAGAGTAATGAAAGGGATTGTTTTCGCAACAAATAATAAACATAAACTAGATGAGATTAGGAAAATTGCAGCTGGAAAATTGCAGATATTAAGTCTCTCCGATATAAACTGCCACGAGGATATAGAAGAAACCGGTACAACATTAGAAGCAAATGCACTTATAAAAGCGAAGTATGTGAAAGATACTTATGGCTATGATTGTTTTGCCGATGATACCGGTTTGGAAGTGGAAGCACTTGATGGTTTGCCGGGAGTCTACTCTTCTCGTTATGCAGGAGAAGCTTGCAGACCTGCTGACAATATGAATAAACTCCTAACAGTCTTAAAGGATACCGAAAATCGTAAAGCAAGATTCAGAACAGTAATTGCTCTTATATTGAATAACGAAGAACATTATTTTGAAGGTATTATTAATGGTGAAATTACTTTAGAGGAAAGAGGTAAAGCAGGTTTTGGATACGACCCTCTATTCCAGCCTGAAGGTTATAGCCAGACTTTTGCAGAGCTGGGTGATGACATTAAAAACAGCATTAGTCACCGAGCTTTGGCAACCCAAAAACTAATGAAGTTTTTACTGAAATAGCAGATTGTAAAAAAAAGGTTATCTTTGAGTATTATCATTAATGAAACACCAAAAATTAATCTATGTCAACAACTAACATTCGCACCGGTATTATTGGTTTCGGTCTCTCCGGCCGTGTATTTCACGCCCCATTTATAGATGTTGTAGAGGGATTTGAACTTTCTAAAATTAGTACTGCTAATCCCGAAAGACAGAAAACTGCAAAAGAACGGTATCCGACAGCAGGAATTGTTCCAGAAGTTAATAGTATTATAAACGATCCAAATATTGATCTTGTAATAGTTACTTCTCCAAATACTGATCATTTCCGTTGGTCAAAAGAAGCACTTATTGCAGGGAAACATGTAGTTGTAGAGAAACCTTTCACTGTGAGTGTTGCCGAAGCGGATGAACTGATAGAGATTGCAGAAAAGCAAAATAAAATTCTTACAGTCTACCATAACCGCCGATTTACGAGTGACACAAAAACCGTAAAAAAGTTACTTGAAAGCGGACTTTTGGGAGACATTGTGGAGTATGAGTCTCATTTCGACAGGTATCGTATAAATCCAAGACCAGGAGGCGCATGGCGTGAAGACCCCCTGCCAGGTTCAGGTATATTCTACGACTTGGGCTCTCATCTCATCGATCAGGCATTGTGGTTCTTTGGTATGCCAGATGCTGTAACTGCTGTTATCGATAACCAAAGAGAATGGGCAAAAGCTGACGATCATTTTGATGTACGTCTTCACTA
Source organism: Fermentimonas sp. (assembly GCA_028683355.1). Lineage (GTDB taxonomy): Bacteria > Bacteroidota > Bacteroidia > Bacteroidales > Dysgonomonadaceae > Proteiniphilum. The sequence continues at coordinate 22,582 of JAQUIZ010000006.1, read as the reverse complement.
TCCAGGGTTGACTGCTACTTTGAAGTCAGGAATGATTTGCCGAATACCGGGTCCGACTTACTTACTCCATGGCACAAACGGATCTTTTGTTAAATATGGTCTTGATATACAAGAAGCAACTCTGGATGGTGGCGCCAAACCTGTAGGCAAAGACTGGGGAAAAGAGCCGGAAGAGATATGGGGAACCATAAATACTGAATATAAGGGTGTTAAGATTCAGGGAAAGCTAGAAAGCGAACAAGGTGATTACAAGGACTATTTCATAAACTTAAGAGATGCAATTAATGGTAAAAGTGAGATTGCAGTGAAACCTGAAGAGGCACGTAACGTCATGCATATCATCGAGCTGGCTTTCCAAAGCAGTAAAGAGAGAAGGACTATTGAAGTGCGTTAATTAATGCTTTAAAGAAAGAAAATTGAAGCGCCTACTATACTAATCACTGCCCCTATTACTTGACGGGCAGTGATTTTTTCTTTAAACATAATGGCAGCTGGCACAATAATAAAAATAGGAGTCAGCGCCATAAGTGCGGATGCTATACCTGTATCAGTGTGCTGTACAGCATAAAGTGAAAGAGACACCCCTATAAAAGGTCCAAATATTGTACCTATAGTGATTACACCCATACTCTTTCTATCTCCTGTGGTAAGTATCACCCGCCGCCATCTTTTCATAAAAGTCACAAGTACTGCGAATGCTGCAAATCCAAATATAGCACGAATCTGAGTGGATGCCACTGCATCATAGTCACCCATCCCTTTTTTACTGAGAATAAGACCAACAGCCTGCCCCAACGCACCACCCAAAGCGTACATAAATCCTTTGACAGGCATATTCAGTTTTAGCTTTTTCCCTGCAACCGCAATCATTATTCCTGAAACGCTCACTATTATTCCTATTATACTCTTGAGTGAAAGTATCTCATTAAGAAGGAACCATCCAATAATTGCTGTAATCATTGGAGCAAGACTCATAATAAGTTGCGAAGTACGAGAACCGATTATAGTATATGATTTAAACAGAAACAGATCTCCAAGAAAAAAACCAACAATGCCCGAAAGTCCTAACCATAACCAGTTATAAGGAGTCGCATCCATCGGAAAAAACATCCCGCGGGTAAATAATGTCGTGATGCCGAGAAATATAACCCCAATAAATATACGGATTATATTTACAGATAATGACCCTACCCTTCTGCCTGCTTTTTCGAAGTAAATAGCACTAAAAGTCCAGCAAACAGCAGTGAGCAGCGATGCAATTTCACCAACATGTGATTGTAGTGACATAAAAATGTAGTTCGTTTTCGGATTCAATGCAAATAATCTGCAAATGTAATATTTGTTGACCGATTTAAGATGAATTACGTCACTTTGGATCTATAGAAATAATCAGTTGTTTTGCAGCGGCTTCAATAGATTCTTCACTTCCAAGTAATGAAATAAACTTGCTGCCTATTATAGCACCTGAAGCTTCACGACAAGCGGCTTCAAATGTTTCTTTATTAGATATTCCAAAACCTATTAACCTCGGATTATTGAGCTGCATTTCATTCACCCTGCGGAAATAAGCAAGATTCTCCTCACTGAAACTATTCCTGGCACCTGTTACCGAAGCAGATGAAACCATATATAAAAAGCCTGAAGTATTCCGGTCTATAATCTTGATCCTTTCTTCTGAAGTTTCAGGAGTTATTAGCATTATGACGTGAAGGCCAAATTCCTCTGCAATCGACTTATAGGACTCCAAATACTCAGCAAATGGAAGATCTGGAATTATTAATCCATCTACTCCGCATTTTACTGCTTTTTGGCAATAGTTTTCAAATCCGAACTGAATTATCGGGTTAAGATAACTCATAAGAACCAGAGGAATAGATACCGTTTGTCTGATATCAGATAATTGGTCAAAGAGAACTTTCAGACTCATGCCATTCTTTAGTGCCTGTGAACCTGATGACTGAATTACCGGACCATCTGCCATAGGGTCGCTGAAAGGTACGCCTATCTCAAGCATATCAACTCCATTCTCTTCAAGTGACTGAATCACTTTAACAGTATCATCAAGTTTTGGGTAACCGGCTGTAAAATAGACAGACAGTATATTGTTTTTCTTTTCCTGAAATAGTTTATCGATTCTGTTCATTTTTTATTTATTATTCAAATTTATTATTTATAATTACAATCAACCGATCGTAATTTCTATTTTATCTTAATTGCTTAATAAAGGTTTTAATTGCTTCGACATCCTTTATCGCCGGGGAAATTTCAAAACGACTATTTATATCTATACCGGCAAATTTAGGGTGACTAAAAGATTTTATTTCCTCAACATCTTCAGGTGAAATCCCCCCACTCAATATAAAAGGAGTCTCACCTTTATAGTCCGCCAGTCTATTCCAATTGAATTTCTTACCTGAACCGCCATGAAGATCTGTTTTCGTATCAAAAAGGAAATAGTCGCATTTACCTTCGTATGCATTCAATTGCGCATTTGGTATAAACCCATCTTTATCAATCCCAAATGATTTAATTACCTTATAACCCTCTTCTCGTAAATTAATACAATACCATGGCGGCTCACTACCATGCAGCTGAATGGCAAAGAGGTGATTATCTTTTGCACGATCACGAATAATCTGAGGGTTCTGATCAACGAACACTCCAACCCTCTTTTTCTTTGATGGAAGATATTTCACAATTTGTCCTGCATAGCGCGGTGAGTCATGGTAGAATATAAATCCCATCCAATCGATATCCAGCTGCTCAAGCTGGCGGATATTCTCTTCGTCACGCATACCGCATACTTTGATAATCATAATCTATTAGTTTATAATGTTTCAGTTAACCGTATAGTCAGGTTTCTACTCAATAAACATCAAACACTTTCAATCTGTTGAATAAATTCACGTAATCTCTCTCCCGGTCTTCCGGACTTCATAAAATATTCACCAATAAGAAAACCTTTATAACCTGCATCTCGCAACTCTTTTACAACACTTGCATCAGAGATACCACTCTCTGAAACCCATACTGTCTCTTTTGGAAGAAGTTCTGCCATACGAAACGACTTTTGCAAGTCGGTAACAAAACTGCCCAGATTCCTGTTATTGACACCTATCAAATCGTTGAGAGGAGTTATATAGTCTGTTTCTTTTTCATCATGCAGCTCCAGAAGTACATCCAATTGCAGCTGATTAGCAAGTTCAGTAAATCGTTTCGACTCATCCTTAGTGATTGCAGCTGCAATTAATAAAATTGCACTTGCACCTGCCAATTTTGCCTCATAAATCTGATACTCATCAACTATAAACTCTTTCCTCATAACAGGTATCTTAACGTTTTCAGTTGCAGCGATTAAATCATTGAGTGTACCTCCAAAGTATTTCTCATCTGTGAGTACAGACAGTGCAGAGGCGCCGGATAACTCATATTCTTTTGTAACTAATCCAATATCAGCATTCTGATGCAACCAGCCCTTACTGGGTGAGCGTCTTTTGAACTCAGAAATGATACCTGTTTTAGATCTCTTGAGTGAATCCTTTAAAGAATGGAACACAATTCCTTCATTTTGCGTAAGTTGTCTCTCCAGTTCTGCAAAAGGCACCAGTTTTTTTTGTCGTTCAACCTCTATTCTTTTATGTGCGACTATATCGCTTAAAACATCTCTCATAATTTTCAAATTCAATTTTATCCTGTCTGAGACTCAGACTTACACCAATTCAACTATTTATTTCAACAAATTTATCCAACACTCTAAGAGCTTTCTTTCCATAAAGTGATTCACGTGCAATCTCAAGACACTCTTCAATAGTTTTATCCTGATCTATAGTCTGTATTCCAAAAGCAGCATTCACCAGAACTACATTCATCTGAGCATCTGTTGCATTTGCACTTAACACATTTCGGAATATCTGTGCGGCATCTTCAGGAGTATCTCCTCCATATAGTTCTTCCTGATTTATTCGTCTAAAACCAAGATCGGAAGGCATAAAAAGCTGTTCCCCCAGGTTTGATACAACTTTAAACTGACTGGTCAGCGAGATCTCATCATATCCATCCATACTATGTACTATCGAGAACTTCTTACTTTCCTCCTGATAGATATAGCTGTAAAGTCTTGACATTGCCAGATCATACACCCCGAGCATCTGAAATTCAGGCTGTACAGGATTCACCAGTGGTCCCAGTACATTGAAAAAGTTTCGTACTCCCAGACTCTTGCGGACTGGAGCAACAGCTTTAAGAGCAGGACTAAATAGCGGAGCATGCAGATATGCAATATGACATGTATCCAGACTCTTGCGAAAGAGATCATTATCTGCACTGAATTTCACTCCCTGTTGTTCAATCACATTACTGGCACCACTAATAGATGTGGCACCGTAATTTCCATGTTTAACCACATTATAACCTGCACCGGCAACCACAAAACAAGCTGTAGTAGATATATTGAATGTATTTTTGCCATCTCCTCCCGTCCCAACAATATCCAGAGGCGAATAATCAGATAAATCTACCGTTACACGCATTTCCAGAAGTGCATCCCTGAACCCGAGTATTTCATCAACAGAAATACTGCGCATTAAAAAAGAGGTTATAAGTGAAGCTATCTGAGTTTCAGGTATACCACCATTAACTATATCAATAAGTACCTGTTTTGCCTCTTCCCTGGTGAGATAGTTATAATCGAAAAGTTTATAAAGTATTTCCTTCATTTTGCGAAACCTTTATTCTAAGAAGTTATTAATAATTTTTATTCCTTCGGGAGTAAGTATTGATTCGGGATGAAACTGTACTCCATGCAGATCTAACGATCTATGCCTCAGCGCCATTATGTCTCCGGCATTATCTTCAGCAGTTATCACAAGATCACTAGGGAAACTCTCTTTTGATACTATCCAGGAATGATAACGACCCGCGAGGATCTCTTCCGGCATACCGGTAAATATATAATCACTGCTTACAATTTTTATGGGTGTCTGTACTCCATGGAAGACATTTGGTATGTTAACCAGCTTCGCACCAAATACCTCAGCTATAGCCTGATGCCCGAGACAAACACCCAGTATACATTTACTTTCTGCAAACTCTTTAATCAGATCAAGCATTACACCAGCTTCTTCCGGTAGTCCCGGACCGGGTGAAAGAATAATTTTATCATATTGATTTACACTCGTCAGATCTATTTTGTCATTACGTATAACATCCACATCTCTATATCCCAATGATTTAATTGCATGAACCAGGTTATAGGTAAAAGAGTCGTAATTATCGAAAAGAAGTATTTTTTTTGTTTTCATCTTTCTGATGTTAAATAATTGATTTTTTCTTTTATGAATTATAAAGTGCAGATGCCTTATCTATAGCCAGCTTAAGTGCATCAAGCTTACTATTCACCTCGTTCAGCTCATATTCCTCGTTACTTTGAGAAACAACTCCCGCTCCCGCCTGATACCATAATTCGTTGTTACGACTAACAAAAGTACGTATAGTGATTGCCTGATTCAGAGTCCCGTTCATTCCTATAAAACCAATACAGCCACCATATGCACCACGGTTATGTGATTCAATTTCCGATATAAGCTGCATAGCACGTACTTTTGGAGCTCCCGATAATGTACCTGCCGGAAATGTATCAAAAAAGGCTTTAATTGGATCAGCATCATCATTAAGTATTCCGCTTACACGTGATACAAGATGAATTACGTGCGAATAAAACTGAGGTTCCCTGAAAAATTCAACTTCGACATCATGAGCATTGCGACTCAAATCATTTCGTGCCAGATCTACCAACATTACATGTTCAGCATTCTCTTTCGGGTCATTTAGCAGAAATTTCACACCTTCCATATCCTGATGATAATTACCGGTACGTTTGGTGGTCCCTGCTATCGGATCTATACTTATTCGCTTCCCATCTATTTTACAATGTGTCTCGGGTGATGAGCCGAAAATGCGGTAACCTCCGAAATCAAAGTAGAAAAGATAAGGCGACGGGTTAATGGAACGCAATGCACGATAAACTTTAAAGTCATCACCCGAGAATGGCTGAACAAATCTGCGTGAAAGCACTATCTGAAAAAGATCACCTTTCTTGCAATGCTCCACTCCTTCTTTCACGAACTGTTTATACTCTTCGTCTGTTATGGTACTGTACTCATCACCCTCTGTAAAGAAGTTATAGTTGGCAAAATTACGTTGGTTAATAAGCGACTCTACCTTATGCAGATTGCTCATTTCGTCTTCTCCCTGTAATTCTATCAACGTGATTTCATCTGTGAAATGATTAAACACAAGTATGTATTTGTAAAGAATATACAGCATATCAGGGGCATCATTACGCTCTTCTTTGCTCTCCTTGATATCGATGTTTTCGGTGTATTTCACACAGTTGAAGGTAGTGTATCCAAACAGGCCAATATTGCCATTTCCGCTGCCTGTCACATTAAATCTTCTGATAAATCCGCTTAAAGCATCAGAAATCGTGAAGTCTTCAGTAATAGGTTTGCTATCTTCTGCTTCATCCGGAAACTGCATAGTGCAAACACCTCTGTTTATTTCAACCCGCGCAATCGGTTTAAGTGCAAGATAAGATATGCTGTTTTCATTGACATGAAAATCGGAACTTTCAAGGAGAGCCGACTGTGGAAAAGAATCTCTTACTTTAAGGTAGATACTCACCGGAGTGTGAAGATCTCCCATGACTTTCTTGCTGTTTGTCTGAAATTTGTATTGCATAACGTATAATTATTTATTTGAGTATCAATAACCTGAACTAATCAATATTGTCCCTCATATTTAAAATAGGTATCAAGATCTTTATCACCTCTTCCGGAAAGAGTAAGTACTACAATATCCTCAGGTTTAAATTTCACCTTCTCTAAAGCAGCTAATGCATGTGCCGATTCCAGTGCAGGAATTATTCCCTCGTTACGAGTCAATTCAAAAGCTGCCTTTAGTGCTTCATCGTCATTAACATCCACCACCTGAGCACGATTTTGAACTGCCAGATTAGCATGCATTGGTCCGATCCCCGGATAGTCCAAACCGGCTGAAATTGAGTATGGTTCGGTAATCTGTCCATCCTCAGTCTGCATAAGAAGAGTCTTGCATCCATGTAAAACACCTTTGGTTCCAAGATGTATTGTAGCTGCAGATTCACCGCTATCTATTCCCTTACCGCCAGCTTCAGCAAGAATAATCTTAACTTTATCATTATCAAGATACTCATAAATAGTGCCGGCTGCATTACTACCGCCACCCACGCAGGCTATAAGATAATCAGGAAAATCCCTGCCCTCTTTTTCGGTGAGCTGTACTTTAATTTCTTTGCTGATAACCGACTGCAAACGGGCCACCAGATCAGGATAAGGGTGAGGACCTACAACAGATCCAATTATATAATGAGTGTCTGCGGGATGACTGCACCAATCTCGAATCGCCTCGTTTGTAGCATCTTTAAGGGTCATATTACCTGAAGTAACAGGAATGACTGTCGCTCCCAGCATCTCCATTTTTTTTACATTAACCTGCTGACGCTTGACATCCGTTTCTCCCATATAAACTGTACAGGGCATCTGCATCAGGGCACAGACAGTTGCTGTTGCAACACCATGCTGACCGGCGCCTGTCTCTGCTATAATGCGTGTTTTACCCATCTCCCGGGCAATCAGTATCTGACCGATTGTATTGTTTATTTTATGAGCTCCTGTATGGTTCAGGTCCTCCCGTTTCAGATAGATCTTTGCCCCGAAGTGTTCCGACAGTTGGCGTGAAAGGTATAAAGGTGATGGGCGACCAACATAATCATGCAGCAGCTGGTTAAAATCACGCTGAAATTGTCTGCTTTCCATTATTGGAAGATATGCTTTCTCGAGGTCAGTAACGCATTTATGCAGAATTTCCGGAATATATGCTCCTCCAAATTCACCGTAATAACCTCTTTCGTCTACTGAATACTGTTTCATACTGCTATATTTTTTTTCTTATTTGCTATCTGTTTGTAATATAAATTTCTCTGTTTTCTACAATTCAAACTGATGTTTTGTTCTTTAAATTGAAAGTTTAATCTATCATTAAATGTTCATCAAACCACCTTAAAACTCAAAGAGCCTGTCGCAGGATTGCGACAGGCTCTTTAAATTATATTTTTATATACTTAATTCAAGACATAGCTGCTCTTCCTTACGACTTTTTGAGTTGTAAGAAACGCCACCAATATCCGTTTAAAAGTAAATTCATTATTTCGCTATTATTTCGTTGCAAATGTATGCTATCAAAAAACAAAAAACAACGTATTTGCATTTTTTAACCTATTAGCCTAAGATGTTGCTAAATAAATAGTACGCTATTTTAATACGTATTTAAATTATTTTGTATGTTTATATCTGATTAGCATATATCACGAAAGATGTTTAACTATGAGTGAAAAAGAAATTGTCATTCAGTTGTCCGGTCTCGTGAAAAAATTTCCTGTGGGTGCAAGTTATTTCACTGCACTTAACGGTATTAACCTGAATATCAGACGTGGGGGATTTCTTGATAATGTCAGTGCAATGGTTTTTTACGACTGGAGAAACCAACAGTTTTATAATTTTATAAACTGGCAGCATCAGCTAAACAGCTTAACCTTATACACGATAGCATACTGTAATCCAACGAAAATAACCATACCATCCCAGATGGGAGGAGTTTCAAGGTTTTCAGGTAAAGGCATTCAATTAATTCTTACATGGCATCATTAAAAGTAGTTACATGGCTCCAAAAACACCCCAAACCTCAACGGGGTAATCAGTCTCGATAATATCCGGTTTATAAACCGAGTTTTCAACCTCTCTGATATATGCTGCCATACGTTGTTCGGTGGTTCTTTGCCTGTCGTGCGTTTCAGCAAATGAAACCATGCACCTCACACCGTTTGCATGCAGTTTTTCTACAATATGCCTGTTTGATTCATTAATGCTCTGACCAACATAAGCAATCATATTTTCCCATGGCACTCCTGAAATGGCAATATCTTCGTACTCTGCATCATTTCTGGCAAATACAGAAAGCATAATACCTGGTAGCCTGTCGTGGTAGTACCTTGCCTGAGCACCGGTATGAACTGTTAGCATCACATATTTCTCTGCTTTATGCTTCTTTATAAGATCCACAATCATTTGATGCGGCACATCCTTCCTGTCAAGATTTATTACACTCTTTCCTTTACTCCAATCAAAAACCTCCCCGAGTTTAGGAATCATCGCTGCTGTAATATTTCCCTCGTGATCTTTCAGTCTGATTGACAACAACTCCTCGTAAGTGTAGTCTGACAGTTTTCCGTAAGCATTAGTTGTTCTGTCGATTGTCTCATCATGCATCAGCACTATCACACTGTCTTTGGTTAGTCGCGGATCAACCTCGAAAAACAGGGGAACACGACTCAATGCCTGTTGAAAGCCCTCTATACTATTCTCAGGATAACCCTCTTCTTTTGTGCCTCTGTGACCACTTATAAGTAATGAACTGTCAGCTTTATATGCAAAGTACTCCTGTGTATCACTGAGTTTTTTAAACTTCAGATAGTTCTCTTCACCCTCTTTGGCTCCACAGCTTACAACCGAAAACAGAATAACTGAAATAATTGCAGCCGATAATAATACTTTGAATCCTTTTCCTGTAATTGAAGTCATAAATCTTTATATTTAAATCGCCTCTGCTTCAAACCCTGTTCTTTTAACCGTTTTCACAATATCCTCCTCCGTAAGATCATCTGTGTCAACTGACAGAATCTTATCGGGACTTTCGATGTCAACATTCCAGGATTCCTTCCCTACCTTCTTGTCGAGAAAGGGTGTCACTTTAGCCACACAGTTAGAGCAATTTATGTTTGTTTTAAATTTCATTGTTTTCATAATCAATATTTTCTTCTATTTTTATAGTGTTCGGGATAACTACTATAATTCAAATATAACATTAACTAAACGATTTTACCCAATCATACCAGATATAATTTATCAATGAACTGATAAAAGAGTAAGTTGTTGAAAGATTTATATTGTGGAGTAGTAAATTATGAATATTCCGTTTAATTTTGATGCTAGTAGTAAAGATAATGTTTAAGAATTTCATCATTAATATGGTAAAAAAAGCAGGTAAAAAAAATCGAAAGCTACTCCTAATACCCACTTTAGTGGTTTTTTTGGTGATAATAGTTTTCAGTCGCACCCCCTCTCTCTCGGAATGGTATATTCAGAGTATTTACCCTTTTGTATCCACAGCATTATCTACAGTTTCAGGTTTAATCCCATTTTCTTTATATGATCTGTTTATAATAACAGCTGTTCTTTATCTATTGAAACTGATACTCTTTGTAATAATCAGACGAACCAGCTTTAAAAGATTTCTCTACTCTATTATTCGATTTACTGTAGTACTGGTTTTATGGTTCTATTTCAGTTGGGGAATATCTTATTTCAGGGAGGACTTTTATAGTCGCACCAATAACCAAAAGACCTCGTATAATTCTGAGAATCTTATAAATTTCTCAAACCGTTTTATTGCCGAAGCTAATAATTCATATGTTGATTTTGATGTTATGGAAAAAGAGGGCGTCAGGCAGGATTTGGAAAGGTCTTATAATTCGCTTAGCGAAACATTATCAATCAACTATCCGAATGGAAAAAGAATACCAAAAAAGATGATCTTTGAGTCACTTTACACCAAGATGGGAATTTCAGGTTACTTTGGACCTTTTTTTAATGAGATACATGTCAACAGTTATAGTCTCAATTTCACCTATCCCTTTACTCTTGCTCATGAGATGTCGCATCAGTTTGGCATTGCCAGTGAATCAGAGGCAAATCTATACGCGTTCCTGGTTTGTAACAACAGTTATGACGAGAGAATAAGATACAGCGCATATATATCAATATTAGGTTATATTCTTAATGACGTTCACACTCACCTGCCCGATGAGTATGAATCACTTGTCACCTCTATTCGTCCCGAAATTATTGCAGACCTGCAACGCAACCGCGAACATTGGTTATCCGCCAGAAATGTTACACTCTCGGTTGCTCAGGACAAAGCATATAATGCCTACCTTAAAAGCAACAGAGTAAGCTCTGGTACAGAAAATTATTCTGAAGTAGTAGGGTTACTTATTTCAACTTATGTTTTTCCTGATTATAAACCTTAATCTTTATTGAATTTTATTCTCATAGAAGTGTATTAATTTTACATAACAATTAGAATCTTCCCCAAGACTAGACAACGTGCTTTGGACTTACTCAGGACATACTCAGGACTTATATTGGTCTTATTATGGTCTTACCTTAGCCTTATAACCTTCTATTATAACTAAAGAATTAAAGAACAAAGTAAGACTAAAATCATACTCAATTGTTATTGAGAAGTGTATATGTTAAATTGAATAAACTAATAATGCGGTTATGAAAAAGATTATTGTTTTAATTGCTGCTTTTTCATTAATGATTAACTGCTACGGTCCAAAAGGAATGGTGAAAATTGAACCAAACGGGAGTGAAATTGCACAAGATGGTTCAGTAATAGAGGAGGACTCCCTGGAATATGAACTGGTTGTTCTAGACCCGGGATTCGACACATGGTACTTGTTACAGGACTCTCCTGCAAGATACCGTTCTCAGCAATATTACGAGAATTGGAATTTTCAATATGTTACAGCATGGAACTCCCTGGCAAGAAATCCGAGAAGAGGTTCGTTTTTCCAAACTATTATTGGTTATGAACCTAATGTTGATTACGGTTTCGAGCTGAATCACAAGCTGTTCTACTACTTTCAATATGTAGAACATAAATTAGGAATTCCTATTTTGAGTAACCGCCCTGCTGGAGTAGTATTTTAAGCTCAGGCTGTGCCATTTTAAATCTTTTTGGTTTTCAGCCTGAGACTGTTGGTCACCACACTCACGGAACTGAGAGCCATAGCTGCTCCTGCTATCATCGGATTTAGCATAAACCCGATAAAAGGGTACAATACACCTGCTGCAATCGGTATGCCAATAACGTTGTAGATAAACGCCCAGAAAAGATTCTGACGGATTGTTCTCACTGTTGCACGTGAGAGATGTATCGCCTTAGGAATTTTCTTCAGGTCAGAAGAGATTATTGTCATTTTTGCCACATCCATGGCAATATCACTACCGGCACCCATGGCAATACTTACATCGGCCTGAGCAAGCGCCCCGCTGTCATTGATACCGTCACCAACCATTGCAACTTTTTTACCCTGCTGTTGTAATATTTTCACAAGATTAGCCTTTTCTTCCGGTAATACACCTCCTTTAAAGTTGGTTACACCTAACTCTCCTGAAAGAGCCGCTGCCACTTTTTCATTATCACCTGTATAAATTGCTACTTCAATACCCATATCCTTTAGTGTACTGATTGCCTCTTTTGAAGTTGATTTGAGTTTATCGGTAATTCCAACAACTCCATAAGCTTCATTATCATCAGCAATTATCGAGATGGTATGTGCCGCATTGAGTTCTTCATTTATTTTGTCCTGCAAATCAGCTGGTATTGTAATATCTTTAGAGTTAATATACTGCTCATTACCTATATAGTAGACAATATTTTCGTGAGTACCCTCAATACCTTTACCGCTTACTTGCTCAACTGAAACATTCTCCAAAAGAGTGCTAGCATCCTTGAGTTCATTTGTGATGGCATCTGCCAAAGGGTGCTCCGACTGATGTTCTATACTATACAGAATATCACGGTGTATCGGAAGTGAGTTTTTGCTCCATGTAATAGATGTTACCTGTGGTTTACCTTCGGTAATGGTTCCTGTTTTATCAAGCACCACAACGTCGATCTCCTTTGCCATCTCAAGACTTTCGGCATCTTTAATCAGAATTCCCTCTTCGGCACCTTTGCCTATTGCAACCATTATCGCTGTTGGAGTTGCCAGTCCCAGTGCACAAGGACAAGCGATTACAAGTACTGTCACCATTGCCATGAGTCCATAAACAAATCCTGTTTCACCCCCAAATATCAGCCATATCACGAAACTCAGCAAGGCAATACCAATAACTACGGGAACAAATATTCCTGCTATCTTGTCAACCAACCCTTGTACAGGTGCTTTACTCCCCTGTGCCTCATCTACAGTTTTAATAATTTGTGCAAGGAGAGTATCCTTACCAACTTTTTTTGCTTTGAAGCGAAAGCTGCCTTTTTGATTGATAGTACCTGCATATATTTTTTCACCCGGCTTCTTTTCAACATGAATAGGCTCACCCGAGATCATGCTTTCATCTACAAAAGAGCTGCCTTCCAGGACCTCGCCATCTACAGCAATTTTATCACCTGGTTTAACAAGTACAATATCATCTATTAATACATCTGAGATAGCAATCTCAACAGGTTCTCCCTCTCGGAAAACAACTACAGAAGAAGGCTGTAGTCCCATAAGCTTCTTAATAGCATCAGAAGTGCTCCCTGTTGCCCTTGCCTCCAAAAGTTTTCCAAGCAATATAAATGCAATTATAACCCCTGCAGCTTCAAAATACACATGAGCTTCAAGACCTCTTTTTTCCCAGAATTCGGGATAAATCATATTGAACAGACTAAACAGATATGCTATACCTGTACTCAGAGCCACCAGCGTATCCATGTTTGCAGAGCCATGCCTGGCCTGTTTCCAGGCACCGGCAAAGAATCTTTTTCCGAAAATAAAAAGTATAGGGGTTGACAAAAGAAGCATAGCCTCATTTGCGTATGGAATATCCATAAAAAACATTCCTATAACTGTTAGAGGAATTGCCAGTATGATTGCCCAAATGGTGTGACGGCGTAATTTTTTATAGTTTTCCTCCTTTATATGTTCTACGTTTTCAAAAGAAGCTTCCTCCACATCAATAAGAAGATCATAACCAATCTCTTGTAAAGAGACTTTCATATCGGCAGGTGTTACAATACCAGGCAGAAACTCAATATTACCTTTGCCATTGCCGTAATTTACGGAGGCAGTGATTACTCCCGGTACAAATGACAGGATATTCTGCGAACTTGAGGCACAGGCTGCACAGGTCATGTTCAGTACAGGCTGTGTGATTTTTTCAGTAACAACATCTCCACCTGAGCTACGTATACCCGAAACTACATCCTGTATAATCTGAGCAGCATCATCTTCATATTTCTCATCAATAGTTACAGAAATAGTGTTATCACTTTTATTATATTTTACAAAATTGATACCTTTAATCTTTTCTATTGAACCCTCAAGCGGGAAATCCTTACCTATTAACTCTATATTGTATTTATTATTATTTGCCATTATAACTATAATTTATTAGCATCAAACGTGCAGTTATCCTTTTGACTAAAACAGCCATGTAATGCGTTATGTTTAAAAATTCAACAGTATAAGATACTTCCAAAAAGAAAAAATTGTACTTTTGTTAATTCAACGTTAAATTTTCTATATTAGCATCTCTGAACCCTGATGTTCTTATTTACAATAATATGGGATGGGCAGAGATAAGTAAACTCTTTGATTATGCAAAAGTATGTCATTTTAACAATCTTCCTCCTGTTAATAACCTCTGCCATTTTTCCCCAGAAAAAGCCACTAGATCACTCAGTTTATGACGGATGGAAAAGTCTCTCTGATATTACTATCAGTAATGATGGCAAAATTGTTAGCGCATTAATTTCACCTCAGGAAGGTGATACTACACTTTTTTTAAAGAACACTGCTAACAATCGTACTCTCACATTTGAGAGAGTCAGAAGTCACAAACTTTCTACAGACGGAAGGTGGACAGTTGGACTTCTTAAAGCACCTTTCGCTGATCGTCGCCAGGCACGTATCGACAAAAGGAAAAGGGAAGATATGCCCGAAGATTCACTTCTGATAATTGACAATCTCACTTTCAGGTCTGAAAAGATCCCTGGCGTCAAGTCTTACAAAACCGCTGCTGAAATGACTGGTCATGTAGCTTATACACTTAATCTTCCTAAAGATACAATCCTCAAAAAGGATGCCAAAGAAAAGGACATATTGGTTCTTAGGAATTTACTTACTCAAAAGGAGGACACTTTCAGGAATGCTAAAGAACACATCTTTAACAGGTACGACAACAGTTTCGCAGTATCTATACAACCGGATAAAAAAGACTCCACTGATTTTCCGCGTGTTGAGTTTATTGATCTTGATAATAACATTCGTAAGACCCTCTCGAATGAAGAGATGGAATATAAATCATTTACATTCGATGAAGCGGGCCGGCAGCTTGTATATATTGCCACAGGTGACACTTCTAAAACAGAACAAAAAATCTATGACCTGAGATATTATAAATCGGGACAGGACTCCTCAACTGTAATATCAGGCGGAACTATCTCCGGTATGCCCGAAGGGTGGATATTTAATGAATATGCATCGCCCGTTTTCAGTAAGGATGGAAGACGAATCCTTATTGGTGCAGCACACAGACAAGAACCCAAAGATACTACCATAGTTGATTTTGAAATGGCAGAATTGGATATCTGGCATTGGCAAGACCCAATTATTCAGCCTCAGCAGCTTGTTGAAAAGAACAGGATAGAAAGAAAGACTTTCACAGGAATAATTTATACAGACAGACTAAATCAATTTATTCCACTGGCAAATGAAGAGATGCCTGATGTTGTTGTTTCTGATGAAGGTAATGGCAGATATGCCCTACTAATTTCAAACCTGCCATATCTTATTGAGAGTCAATGGGACCTTTCCCCCAAGTATGACGTATGGGTAATGGATTTAACAGATAACAGCTTGCATGAAGTTACAAAAGGACTTAACGGGCGCCCCGCATTATCCCCACAGGGAAACTATATATATTGGTGGGATGCAACTAAAAGAGACTGGTTTTCTTATGACAACATAAATAATTCACTTGTAAATCTGACAAAAGAGATCCCTGTTAATTTCTGGGATGAGAAAAATGATGTTCCCCGTGATCCTGGATCCTACGGTATTGCAGCGTGGGGAGAAAAAGACGAGTATATATTCATATATGACATGTTTGACATATGGAGAATTGACCCTGACGGAGATAACAAACCGCTAAACATTACACAGCAGGCCGGTCGGAACGACTCACTTACATTCAAATATATAAATACCGATCCTGATAAGCATTTTATTGGAGCTGATGACCTTCTGCTGCTTTCTGCTTTTGACAACGTAAGTAAAGAGACAGGATATTACACACTGAAGCAGAAAGAACGCAATCCACTACAGAAGAGAGTAATAGATGGCTTCACATTCTCGAGGCAGATTAAAGCAAAAAATGCTGAGATATTTGTATATCAGAAAAGTAACTTCAACACATCTCCTGACTTGTATTTAACGCGTAACTATTGGAAAAGGTCAGAAAAACTAACCAACATCAACCCACAAATGAATGATTACAACTGGGGTACTGCTGAACTATTTTCATGGACATCTTACGCAGACATACCACTTCAGGGAATTGTTTATAAGCCAGAAGATTTTGATCCGGCAAAGAAATATCCTGTCATGATATATTTTTATGAAAAACATTCAGATAATCTATACTCATATTATACTCCTGCACCGAGTCGATCAACCATCAACATTCCATTTTTTGTTAGTCGCGGTTATATAGTTTTCACTCCCGACATTCACTATACTGTGGGACAACCCGGTATGGACTCCTATAATGCGGTTGTTTCGGGAGCTGAAGCACTTGCAAAAAACAGTTGGGTGGATGCAGAGAACATGGCTATTCAAGGACAAAGCTGGGGCGGTTATCAGGTAGCCTATATAGTTACACAAACCGATATGTTTAAAGCCGCAGGAGCAGGTGCACCTGTATCAAATATGACAAGCGCTTATGGTGGTATCCGATGGGAATCAGGAAGAAGCAGGCAGTATCAGTATGAACAGACTCAGTCACGACTTGGTGCAACAATGAACGACTCACTCCACCTCTATATTGAAAATTCTCCTCTTTTTTATACTGAGAATATAAAAACCCCATTACTTATTATGCATAACGATGAGGATGGTGCTGTTCCATGGTATCAGGGTATTGAACTGTTCATGTCTATGCGTCGACTTGGCAAACCTGCATGGCTGCTTCAGTATAACAATGAAGCACACAACCTTTTATATCGCCGGAATACAAAAGATCTCTCAATTCGCTTACAGCAGTTTTTTGATCATTATCTTAAAGGGGAACCTGCACCAGTTTGGATGACGAGAGGATTACCTGCAACTGAGAAAGGAAAAACCTGGGGTTACGATATTGAATAATATGTCTATCTTCTACCTCTCTGGCGCATCGCCTCGAAGGTAATCACGGCAGTAGATACAGAAACATTGAGCGAGTCAATCTTCCCAAGCATTGGAATTTTGATTCGCTCAGTTGCATTATTAATCCAGAAGTCGGTTAACCCGTCAGCTTCAGTACCCATAACTATCGCCGAAGGTTTACTGAAATCAATATCATTATAAAACTCTGATGCTTCAAGTTCAGCTGCATAAATATTGATGTTTTTACTCTTAAGCCACTCAAGAGCCTCTTCAGAAGAGCAGACAGCTGTTTGTACAGTAAATAGACCGCCAACTCCTGAACGAATTACATTAGGATTATAAAGATCGGTCTGAGGATCGCATACAATAACTGCATCTACTTTTGCAGCATCAGCGGTACGTAATACAGCACCTAGATTACCTGGCTTCTCTACTGACTCCAACAGTATTATGAATGGATTCTCGGAAAGTTGAAGCTCCTGCACTTTATGCGATTTTGGACGTGCAAGAGCAACCAATCCATCTGAGTTTTCTCTATATGCTATTTTTTCAAATACAACAGAAGAAATCTCAAATATATCATTTACCGGTATTGAGTCGAGAACATTAGGGTATTTTGTGTCGTGGAATTTTTCACGACATACATAAACAGTTTCAATCTTATAACTACTTTGAATTGCAAGAGACAGTTCACGTGCTCCTTCTATTACGAAAAGCTGCTGATCGCGCCTCTCTTTGCTTTTAGATAGTTTTACTATATTTTTTATAGCTGGATTCTGGAGACTGGTTATCATAGTTCAAATGACATCAACAAAAGTTTTGAATCAAAGACCGGTACTTTGATCTTATTTTAGCAGGAAAGTATCAATAACCTCCTTAAAAGATTTTTTGGGCAGGGCACCCATTCCCATCTGCGGCTGTTCATCCATAGGTATAAACAGAAACGTGGGTATACTTTGTACGCCAAACATACGGGCCAGCTCAGGTTCTTTATCAACATCAACCTTATATATATATATTTCCCCACCATACTCTGCAGCCAGTTCTTTAAGTATTGGAGATGTAACCCGGCAGGGGCCGCACCATGTGGCGTAAAAATCCACTATAGCAGGTTTATCGCCATTGTATTTCCATACCTCAGGATTGTTCTCATAATTGAACACCTTCTCGAGGAAGGCAGCTTTAGTAAGCTCAATCGGCTTTGCTGTATCTTTACCGGCAGGCTCTGCTGCATATACGGAAACCACTATGAAAAGTGATAAAAGTATTGTTGTAATTCTATTCATTATCTTTTTTATAGTTTTTAATAACAGATGTTTTTAATAAACAGTCTGATTAGTATAAAAGTTTTACATAAACCTATCCTTATACTTTATCGCTTTTACACCGGGAACTCCATACTCTCTTGCAGAAATCTCCTGAATATCTACTTTCCAGATCTTTACATTCTTAACCGATGGTTCAGAGTAATTAAAATCCCTATCGGAATATTGACGCATAATTATGTCAAGTGCCTTTACCTTCTCGTCGTATTCTTCTTCAAAAGCAACCTCTCCATTGCATATTATACTCTCGGAGCGCACGCGGTAACTACAGGCTACCTCTTCATTTTGCCACACAAGTTCCGGTTCAGTACAGAAAGTAATACATACATTAGGGTTTTTATCGAGAATGCTGATTGATTTTCCTTCCTGTGCTGAATGAAGATATATAACATTGCCTCTAAAGCCAAAATTCATCGGTAGCACGTATGGCACTCCTTTCTCATCAGACATGCCGACAAAGCATACTTTGCATTTTTTTATTATACCTTCAATCTGCTCTTGTTCTTCCAATGTAATTGTTCTCATATAAATACATTAAAATTCTTTTTCATGAGTTGAGGGTCCGTCAACAATTAGGTGTCCCTGATCATCTATCATCATTTCATCTATAAATACAACTCTCTCGCTGCCTGTTTTTTCGGTACGCCCGTGATATACACAATACATTTTATTGTTATCTTTTGACCAGAATACCATATTATGACCTGTTCCTGTAACCTCTCCTCCTGTTTCGGTGTTTTTTTCCAGAACAGGATTTTCCGCTGCTTTCACAAAGGGACCCAACGGGTTGTCAGATACAGCATAACCAACAGCATAATGCTCTCCTCCAAAGAAATTGGCTGAGTACATCATATATATTTTTCCTTCATGCTCAAAAGCAAAAGAACCTTCAGTCCATCTGCGGTTAACCTCTCCATTGGTAACGGAGCGACTCTCCCACTCTGTTTGAGGATTGCTCATCTCGAATGGTGGCTGTAACAGTAATACCGGTTCACCAATTACGGTAGTGAAATCATTAGAAATCTCAACACCATAAACCCAGCTCTCTTCTATTTCATCGAAAAGTCCTACTGTACGTGCCCAATCGGCAACTTCACTTTTTACAGGATGTTTATAGCAGCAACGTGAATAATACAGATATGTTTTACCCTCAAGCTGAAGAATATTGGCATCGATAATTGGATAACCGGGATCGAACAAAGGTTTGTCTGACACCTCACTGAAAGGACCGGTTGGACTATCTGACACGGCAACCCCTATACGAAAGTTCTCGAGCTCATTAGTAGGATTAACTTTCCAGTCTGCGCTGAAAAACATGTAATATTTATTATCTATCTCATAAACTTCAGGCGCCCAATAGTTTTTTACAGTCCACGAATCAGGCTGATTCCCATTGTAAACCTCACCCACTAGTGACCAGTCTGCCAGATTATCTGAACTATAGGCAACAAATCCTTTTTCTGTCCCACCGGTACCATACATATAATACTTACCATCTGAAGCTGATAAAATAAACGGATCTCCAAACTCTACCGGCAATGGGTTCTTATAAACAATAGCATCAGATGATTTCTTTTCTGAAGAGGAATTACATCCGATTAATAAAAAAGAAAAAATAAGTGCAATACTTAATCTGTTGTATAATTTCATTGTTAACATAGTGAATTAATTATCGATGTTTTTACAAAGATAACATTGATATTTCCAATTTTTGCATATAAAAACAAAAAAGGAAAAACCATCTAATGATTCTTCCTCTCTATTCTTGATCAACAATTAGTTGATTTTATTTTACCTTATCAACGATAGCTTTGAAAGCTTCAGGGTGGTTCATTGCCAAGTCAGCAAGAACTTTGCGGTTGATATCTATTTCATTTTTATGCAACGCACCCATAAGGCGTGAATAAGACATTCCGTTTTCACGGGCTGCAGCGTTAATACGCTGTATCCAAAGTGCTCTGAAGCTGCGTTTTTTGTTTTTGCGGTCACGGTAGGCGTAAGTAAGACCTTTTTCCCACGTGTTTTTGGCTACTGTCCACACATTTTTGCGGGCACCGATATAGCCTCTTGTTAATTTTAGGACTTTTTTCCTTCTGCTGCGCGATGCAACATGATTTACTGATCTTGGCATAATGTTACTTGTTTTGAATGATAGCGTTCCCTCATTACAGGGAATCTTTAGAGCATATACATCCTGTTAATAAATCTCTTTTTGGAAAGCGTTGTAAGTGACGTTTATTTCAAAGCTAATAGTGTCTTAATACTATTTACGTCAGCTTTGTGTACAAGGCCTGTTTTAGTAAGATTTCTCTTACGTTTCTTGCTCTTTTTAGTCAGAATGTGACTTTTAAAAGCATGCTTCCTCTTGATTTTTCCTGATCCGGTAAGGGCGAACCTCTTTTTGGCACCGGAATTAGTCTTCATTTTTGGCATTTTGCTGTTTTGAATTTGAATTTATAACTAATTTTCGATTTTTTATGTACGAAAAAGTTTGCAAAAGTAATGATTTTATTTTCGTTACACAAGTAAAAGCAACTATTTTTATGCCGACAGTCAATTCATCTTTAAATTCTAACGAGAAAATAAACATAAGGTCTACAGCATATTAATGAAAATTTGTTACATTTGCTTCATAACAGATTAACACTATATAATTATTTATCTAATTCGTTAAAGAACACTTATGATGAACAGAAGAAATTTTATTAGAAATGTATCTGCAATTTCTACACTAACCGTACTTAAACCAAACATTGTTTTTGCCTCCAACAACAATACAGCCGTTAGAATAGGGCTAGTGGGCTGCGGATCTCGTGCACGAGGAATTCTTGGAAGCATGGCAGCTAATACAAATATTCAGATAACAGCTATGGCTGATATATTTGAAGATAAACTGGCTGAGTGGCTTAATTATGCAAATGAACTGAACAGCAAAAACGGATTTGCTGCAGTTGACAAAAGAAATTGCTACACTGGATATGACTCATATCTTCGTCTTCTTGACAATAGAGATATTGACGCAGTGATTATAGCTTCGCCCGCTTATACACACCCGGGGATACTTGAAGCTACTGTAGCTGCAGGCAAACATGTATATTGTGAAAAACCAACTGCGATTGACGCCGAAGGCTGCAAACAAGTCATACGTGCAGGGAAAAATGTTAATGGAAGAATTTCAGCTTTTGATGGATTTCAGATACGATATGCCACTCCATATGTTGAAATGGCAAATAGAATTAAGAGAGGAGACATAGGAGATATAGTTTCCGTTCAATTATACTACTTCTCATCCGGTGCTCGCATAATACCTCATGATGGTATGTCATACGACGAAATGCGCATTCGAAATCACTACCATTTTCATGAAATATCAGGAGGCTGTTACCTTGACCAGGCTATACATATGATAGATGTATGTAACTGGGTTCTGGGAACAAATCCATTATACGCAATAGGCTTAGGCGGAAGAAAAGGTGGCCCCGACTTTGGAAATGCATGGACTAACTATCAGGTAATATATAAATACCCTAACGACATAAATGTAAATGTGCAATCATCTAAATTCGGTGAATATTTTGGTGATGTATGTGCAAAATTTATTGGTACAGAAGGATATGCAGAAGCACATTACAGCGGTGGAGTTTTCATTAACGGAAAAAACAACTGGGACTCTGGAATTGTAAGATCGGCAGGCGATCTGACACCTGAGTCAATCGCCAGAGGTGCAAGTTCATCATCACTGGATACTGCAGACCTCAACAAAGGCAAAGCCTTTATTGACAGCATAGTCAACGGAAAATATATAAATCAGCTTGAATCAGGCAGTTATTCTACATTAACAGCAATTCTTGGAAGAGAAGCTGCATCGAGACAGGAAAAGATAACTTGGGATGAGTTGATATACTCAGCACAAGAAATAGATCATGGTATGAATTTAAAACAATTTACAGCAAAATAAAAATAT
>JAQUIZ010000199.1 GCA_028683355.1 Fermentimonas sp. | reverse complement strand
GAACATTATCGAGTGCTTTGGGTAAGCAACCGGTCTGCGAGGCCTTTTAAAATGTGTTGGTATTTTAGAGGATCCAACTATATAATCTTGACCTTCTTCCAACATCGTGCGACGCCCATCGCCAACAGGTCTTGAAAAATAACCCTGAATGTTTGGCCAAACGTTTGTAAAAAGTGCTGCATAAGTTTTGTGTACAAGAAAAGAAACCTCACCTGGCATGCTATCAGATACACGTATAATTCTCGGACCAAACACACCCTCTGTTTTACCGGTAGCACGACCCATTTCTGCAATGAGTATATTTGCATCAACAGCAGTTGCCCGGAGCTGCACCATGTTCATGTAGTGATTTTCGATGCGTGATGTGCGCTCTTCAGGTAATTCTATCTGATCACTCATAGCTGTAATCCTCTTCGGTTAAAGTTTCTTCAATAATTTCAGCATCAGAGATATCTGCATCGGCAAGCAGGCGTTTCTTCTCTTTTTTGTCGATTGGAAGTGAGTCGATAAGATTTAAGTAGTAACCTTCATTATTCTTTTTAGCTATTTCTTTAAGCGACTCACGTGCAAAGCCCATTTGCTCTGCAGTAATTTCAGGAGATATAAGGAATACCGGAGCCCAGTCTGATTCTCTTGCAGATGCTTCAGCAGCAGAAATACGGCACGATCTGGCAGAGTCGTAACAAGCACGTGCTGTTTTAAGATCATCGTTAGCAATGGCAAGTTTGGCCAAGTCCTGGTACTTGTCCGCAAAGTCATTTTCCCAGACTTTTACCGGAACATTATTGTCTATATTGAAGTAGTTGAGCGCAGCATATATTCGAGCCTTGCATGTTCGTACTGATACATCGATTTTCTGTTCAGCAAGAATTCTTATCCGGAGCTTTTTTGCAGCCCTGGATATGTTCCGTTCATATTCATACACTTCAGCTGCATACTGCAGTTGTTTTATGAATAATTGCAACTCTTCCGGAATCCCCTTACTCTCACCAGTTTGTAAGAAGTGATGAACAATGTCGGGGTGAAGTTTATCTAATGTATCGAGGTAGTTCATGTTTAAAAATATTTATACGCCAAACAGATGTTTTTTCATATCTCTTGTTTTGCGCTGTTTGGATCGTTCGCCCAGGGCTTCAATAGCATCAATATCTCCCTGCTCTGCCAGCTTGGTAAGTCCAACATCTATATTATACTCACCCACAGCTAAGCCATTTTCATAAGCAATACGCAACTCGTCACCCGACACAGAGAGACGGACAATTAATTCTATTCTCTCTTCACCATGCAGGTTTAAAAGGTCGGCAATGCGCTCAGCGTCATAACCGAGCGCACCAAATGTCCGGACCTTAGATTTATATTGATCAGTTGTGTACATCAGCAGGAATGTATTTTATCACTTCATTCGGAAACATCATTTTAAAACGCTCCACAATAACATCGCAATAACGAGGATCTATCTCCATCCCATAACATATACGATCTGTTTGCTGAGCTGCCATAATAGTAGATCCTGAACCCAGGAAGAAATCAATCACAATGCCACGTTGCGGACAACTATTACGTATGGGGTAGGCCATAAGTGCAACAGGCTTCATTGTTGGATGAGCTCCATTTCTTTGCGGCTTGTCGAAATTCCAAATAGTAGCCTGTTTACGATCAGACAACCAAGTGTGAGCGGATCCGGGTTTCCAACCATATAGAATTGGTTCGTGCTGCCATTGGTAATCTTGCCTGCCCATGGTGAACTGATTTTTTACCCAAATTAAGCACTGAGCAAACTTGAATCCTGCGTCTTTAAAGCCGATTCTGAAATTTGCACCCTCACCATCTGCATGAAATACATAAATGGGGGCTCCAGGCTTCATAGCATTTATCATCGAGGTGAAAGACTGCCTGATGAACATCAGAAAATCATCTTTCGTCATTTCATCATTCCGGATCTCAAGTTCATCTTCAGTTGCACCGGTATAAGCTACATTGTATGGTGGATCAGTAACTGAACAATCTGCTTTGCGACCATTCATCAATTTATTCACATCATCACTCTGAAGGCAATCACCACACATCAATCTATGTTTACCAAGTAAATACAGATCGCCTGGCTTAGTTACCGGTTCTTTTTCAAGTAGGTTCTCAAGCTGACTTATAACTTCTTCAGAATCTTCATCTACAATAGCCTGTTCAGCATCTGAAATATCAGAACCAAAGTCAGGAGATTCAATTGCATAAGGCTTGAAATCAAGACTGAAACGATCTAGTGTGTCAGACTCAATTTCATATTTTTCAAAAAGAAGTGTGTCAGGGTTCTTTTTCCCGAATTCTGAATTGTAAGCTGCAATCTCTTCTACAGCTTCTTTCTTACTTGCCGCATAAATTGGTTCATAAGGTATTTCAGGTATTTCAAATCCAGCTTTGCGAAGTGCTATTAAAGCTTTTTTCCTCTGATGTGCATCTATTATCCACAACTTACCGTCATGGTCCTGCCACGCCTTGAATGCGTATTTAAAACCACGTGTAAGAATAAGCATTTGTAGTTTGGCCAGTTTCTCACTATCTGTTATTTTAAAATCTTCCTGAAGTTCCAGGAAGCTATCGAGTGGGGCAGTGGGTAGATTTCCCAAGTTGTATATTTCAACCGTTTTCATTTTTAATTATATCTTCAAATATTACTTGTCGTTCTTTATGTCTCTCTAAATTTTGCCTGTCTGATTCTCTTTTATCTGCTCTGTTTTCATTCTTGAGATAAGATGTGTATCGTTTTACATTATGAGAGCAGTTTGCAGACTCTCTCAAGAACTGTTCCGGATCCTTACGTTTCAACTCCAATAATGAAAAACGCTCGGACATGTGTACGATTAATGGATGTTTGTATCGCCACTTGCCCGAGTCGTTATAATTCTGAAGCTCCCCGAATGCCTGCAGATTGCGGATTCTTAGCTCCGCCATGCGCTTTATGTCATTTTTAGTAGGCTTACCATCCAAAACCTTATCAAGTGCCAACATCTCGTAATACGTGTTGACTCTGTCGTTATAAATTATGGTGGCTATTTGGACGTTTTTGTCTTCGAGGTTTTTCCACTTGATTTGGGGGTACTCGTCTTCTTTTTGGAGCTTGTTGCTTTTGACACCGGAGCTTTTTTCACTTCCGGAGCTGGCTCGCTTTTTTTTTCAGCCTCAAGTTCCGCTTCCTTCTCCTGAAGTTTCTCATCTTTTTCAGCAGCTTCTTTTTCCAAACGTTCCTTCTCGGCCTGTTCTGTAGCCTCTTTCTCCAAACGTTCCTGTTTCAAACGTTCCTGTTCAGCTTTTTCAGCAGCTTCTTTTCCCAGACTTTCCTGTTCAACCTTTCTGCGATTATTCCTGATTTCTTCAGCGGTTGTCAGATCCAACAGCGTGTAAAGAATCTTTTCAGCATTCCGCTTAGGAGCATGTTCGAATGTTGAAATATTTTGATTCCTGGGATCAAGCTTTTTCAAAAGTTCTAAATCCACTTCAGCATAATTTGCTGCATTGAGATTCCGGAGGTGTTTGTTTTTTTCTTTGAAATTATACATAGTTTCCTATTTTATAAATCAAACTGCCGGACCGGTAAAGATCCGGCAGTTGATAGGTTAAACCGTTTGAATTCTTGAAACTTCTATAACTGTAGAAGCATCGTAAATTCGCAGTACTAATTGAGATCCTGAGCGTGCAGTCCAGGTAGCACCATTCTTAAGTGTGATGCCTGCAGCTTCAGCAACTGTAGCTGCTTTATCAGAACCTTCTCCTGTGAGGGTAATAACTCGGCCTTCGTCATGATCTGCTATGCCTGTGAAGCTGGTAATTGCATAAGTTGCAGCGCCACCGTCAGGTATTCTGTAAGTGTCA
>JAQUIZ010000198.1 GCA_028683355.1 Fermentimonas sp. | reverse complement strand
AGATACATGGCTCGAGGATAATATCACTATTGGAACAAGCAGCCCGATAGATGAGATAACAATTAAGACGAATTTTATCAAGATGGTTGATGAAAATCCTGCATTCACACCATTAAGAGAAGATGAAAAGTATAAAATGATTCTGAAAAATTTGAAGGAAAAGTTAGGCGCAACAGTGTCCGATGCCGGGAAGAATAGTTAAATTTAAGGAGGATATCAGGCCCGGATAAAACATTATATTTTACTGCCACGCTGGAAATATACACGGGAATAGTCTGTATTTGCCAGCATGGCAGTAATTTTTTGCTATTTCGCTACGATATTAACCAGCTTACCGGGTACTACAATGACTTTCACAATGTTTTTGCCGCTTAATTCCTGTGTCATGGGGACGGGGTTGTTGACACCAATCCGAAATTCATTAATTTCCGATTATCATATTCCGGTTAGGCTAATAATGGGAAGTTTTATTAATGATAATAATACAACAGCGAGGAGGTAATCATATGGCAGTACCACCGGTACCTTGGTATCGTATTTTTGGACAACTTATTGGTATAATCAACGTACTGTTTTTCATTGTAATAATAATCGGTTTAATCTTTTCGTTTATCGCCATCTGGAGGATGATGAAAGCCCATGAAGATCTGGCGTCGGCCGTAAAGGAAATATCAATAGTTAAGGAAAAAGTTGAAAGAGCGTTATATTGGTTGCGCAGTTCAAAGAGAAAGTGTAGATACATGGGGACGTTTTTGCTATGTCATTATTTTCAATGGTATTTATCTGGAAGATCTTCAAAAAGCTTGATTTAGGAATTCTATTAGATTTTTGGGGGGTAACTCCCAATCTTTAGCAAAAATCACAACTTATAATAGCTGAAAAATGAAAAAAGACAGAGGGATGTTTGAGATATGGTAATAGAAAATAAACGAAACTTCATTGGGACAGTTATATTGATCTTCAGTCTGGTGTTCATAGCCGGTTGCTCGCCAAAAATGGAAGTAGAGGATAAACATCCGGCTTCATTGGCAGAGACAACGCAACTCTCCCCGACACTACAAGCTGCCAACGATAAGACTCCGGCAGATAAGAGGTTAACTCAATGTGAGACAGCTGAACAATTTGTGAAAAACCATGGTTATGTGATTTTGATGAATAGCGGGGCAAACTTCGACTTGCAATTTCCCATTACATTTAATGAAAAAAGTAATGGGGTACAGATTGGTGACTTACTGAAAAAGAGAAATGAATTATCAAAGCAAAATGGGTTGGATTTCTCCAGTTATTTAGGCAAACAAGTAACGCTTATTACCTACGGCGTTGAAAACCAAAAGAAGGTAGTAGAAAATATAGATCTTATAATGGATGGGAATAAGATAGTGGGCTTCTGGATTGATAATCATAGAGAACCACCTGATTTCAATGTGATAGTGAGCGCCTATCAAGCACACTAAATAGCGGAGGAAGCAAAAATGAAATACTTAATAATCGGAGCCGGAGGTACAGGAGGAAGTATCGGAGCATTTATGACCGAGGCGGGTAAGGATGTTACAGTAATCGCCAGAGGAAAACATCTGGAGGCGATTCAAAGAAATGGTTTGAAAATGGAGACGTCATGTAAAGGAAATTATACAGTCTGTCCCATGAAGGCTTTTGATATGGATCATTACAACGAACAGCCTGATGTAATATTTAACTGCGTAAAAGGCTATTCCTTAGAGGATACCATTCCTTTTATCAAAAGAGTAGCTCACAAAGATACGGTTGTAATTCCTGTGCTAAATATCTATGGTACTGGGGGCAAAATGCAGGAACTGCTGCCGGATTTATTGGTGACAGATGGATGTATTTATATAGCTGCAGAGATTAAAGAGGCTGGTACCATCTTGCAGAAAGGGGATATTTTCCGGGTGGTATACGGTGTGAGAAAACCGGAGGAGTACCGACCTGTTCTTGAATGGGTGGCCGAAGATCTAAAGGACAGCGGTATCTCTGGTATTGTATCAGATAACATCAGAAGAGATGCACTGCAGAAATTCTCCTATGTGTCCCCTATGGCTGCCTGCGGCGCATATTACGATATTGATGCTGGAGCAGCTCAGCAGGAAGGAAAAGTAAGGGATACTTTTATTGCACTGATGCGCGAGATTGATGCACTGGCTCAGGCTATGGACATACACTTTGCTGTAGATATCGTGGCAACTAATCTGGAGATTCTGGGCAATCTGTCACCCCAAGCCTCTACTTCCATGCAGAGGGATTTAAAACAGGGTAAGAATTCCGAGATGGACGGTCTCATATTTGAAGTAGTGCGTTTGGGCAGACAGTATGGTGTGAATGTACCCACTTATGAAATAATTGCAGAAAAATTTGAATTTAAAGTCTGAGAACAGCTGTTTAGCTAACCCAAGAAGCTGCATCTTCACAAAGGGAAGGTAACACCACTAGGCATAATTAATGACTCTGACGCTGTTGTGGAGGTAGTATTGGACAATGATTTAGCAGGAAAAAACCAGTTTGGGTTTCATCCCAACGACAATACTGCTACGGTGTGGATTTTTCTATACCGCCAACATTCAGAATAAATAATGGTGTAAAAAGGATGGTTCCATAAAACATCTGAAAACTGGTTATCGCCAATGAGGATAGCTTTTGGCCCAGGTCTCTGGATTCCGCAGCAACTTCTGCCATGTGGCGTCTCAACTCCCCAACTATTCGTCCAGCAGGAAGAAATCGTCACTGATGATAATAAAGCTGCTAAAGTGTACGATGCCATCTATTCCAAAATAAGCCCCCAGGCCCTCAGGCATACCTACTATGCCTACCTGGCTGAACATTTGGAGGCCGGCATCTGGGCCTACCAATACCTGAATTTAGGATGGAAATTAGGCTCTAAAGTTGACCTGCTGCTGAGCGAAGAGAGAGTGCATCGGATTCACCGCCTGGGCCAAAAAGTCAGCGCGGAACGGCATCGCCTGCTGGGTATGGTGCGTTTTCAACTGCTGCAAAAGGATATATATTATGCTGCCATTGAACCTGACCATAATGTGGTGGAACTGATGGCTCCCCTTCTCAGTATATCACTGGGTAATATTGTAATGCTATCATTATTGGTACAATATTACCTATGATATTATCATTTGCATAAAATAAACCGTTACTATAGTAGATTTATGTGAAATCTAACTTGATCATTGCATCAGATGGAACTGACCAGCAGATCCTTATCCCAAACCTGGGCATGAGTAAATAGACTATAAGAAATTCACTCTCCTGCCGTGAAAAATCCCCATAGCCGGCTATTACATAGGTCGTTGGTATATTAAGCCTGCTGAATCAGTCCTCATAAGGTATCCACTGAGAATACTCATCTTCAAACGGCATTGGCATGACATAATCATCAGAGAATTCATCAAAACTGAGCTGAGGAAGTTCCTCATAAGACACCTCTTGAGCTTTCACCCTGTGGGCAGTTCACCCTACGGGTACTACTGATGCACCTTTTCAGGTGCTTTTAAGGTTGCTGAGGTTCTCTGCATTCGCGATGAGCGGAACTTGCGACGTCCACGGATGGACTAGTGCAGCGGTGCCATGGATGGCAAGGAGCTGCCAGACAGGCATATTCTATATCAGCAGAAGATGTGGGAGGAGGGCCGTGATTCTTAGTTGCCCACAGATCCAGATGTATCAATATCTTCTTTATAAATAGCCTTTATCAGCCAGTGGATTTGGATGCATGCGATGATAAAGAAATACGGTACTTAACTAAAGCATCGGCTTTAATTGATTATCATTTACAAATTCACAATATTGCAGTCCCGGATTGGCTTAGAAGCGAAAAATTAAGTTTTGATAAGCCTTATTATC
>JAQUIZ010000197.1 GCA_028683355.1 Fermentimonas sp. | reverse complement strand
TATCCACACTCTGTTTTATAGTTATTTCTTTTTGAAACATAATATTCAAGTATTAATGTGATATATTTTATAACTTGTTTTTTAAGACGAGAATAGTTCCTCATATTTACTGTTTCCAGTTGATATCATTTCACTTAGTATTTTCGCAGCAAGTGTGCCAAAAATCATGACGTCACCATTGTAACCAGTTGAATAGTATACATTCTTGCGGCTACCCGGCAATTTTCCTATAAAGGGCAGTCCGCCTGCTGGTTCAAAAAGCTGTGTTGTCCATCTATAAGCAATCTCTTCAATCTCAAAGTGCTGACGAAGATAATTCTCAAGCCTTTTGAAACTCACAGAAGCACTATCGGTATTTTCCGGTTTATTATCCTCTCCTCCTGCTATTAAATAATCAATCCCATTGATATTGTGAAAACGATAGGAGTGATATGGTTCTGACAAATCATAACCCAATGCTTCAGGATAATTCCCGTTTTTAAGCTTTAACGCCATTATATAACGGCGATATGGTGTATTGCTTACATGTAAAATATTACTATCGGGAGGAGTGTTAGTCGCATATATAAGATATCGGCTAAGGATATTTCCTTTACTCGTAGTGGTCACTAAATCTCCATCATTTTCAGCTACAGTTGTAACAGTGCAATTCTCCAAAAAAACACCTCCGGAATGTACAAACTCTTTCAATATAATCCGTAAATACTTTAATGGGTGAAACTGTGCCTGGTTGGGTATTTCCACTACTCTTACTGATGGTATGCCAAAAGGGTTGACATGACTCTTTATTGTTTCTATGCCTACTTGATGATTTCCCCCGATTATCTTTTGCAATACCTTGTCCTGGCTCTCATTAAGAGCAAACAGATATCCGTTTCGGATCGAATAATCGCAGTAGATCTGATATATGTTTATGTTATCCTTGATAATATCATTTGCTTCTCTTGCTGCTCTGGCAAGGAGTTTTGCAGAATCGAGACCGAAATCATTGATAACCTGATAATATGGTGTTTCAAAGAAATTATTCAAATGTGCGGTGGTATCTCCGGTTGAACCGAAACCCATGTTGACAGCTTCAACCAGGATGCATTTAAATCCTTTTTTCTGAAGCATAAGTGCACTTGTTACTCCTGTGATTCCGGCACCTACAATAACAACATCAAAATTGGGAATCGGACTTATGTTTTCCTGACCGTAGTGTTTTACTTCGGATTTCCATATACTCTCTAAATGACCGTCTCGTTCCATAGGATTGCCGGTTTTAGTTGATTCTTAAAGGGATACCTGTTGTACTATAAAACCGTGAGAGTATAGATTTTGTTCAAAAAAGTTATTTCTTACAATTGTCTTAAACATTTTTAGAAATGATTCAGAGATTCACTTCTATTAAAATCCAATATGGAATAGGTCAGAAATTGAATCGATTCTGATTTGTGCAATGAAAGAGTTCACTAAGTTGGTATCAGCAAAAACAAAGAAAACTACAATCATGTATATTATCCCATAGATGCCACCGGTAATATGTGCCGAGTGGTTAATACCTCCGAATTGACTTTTTTCGAGAGAAAGTGATATCAATATAAATATCAGGCCAAAAAGAAATGCAGGCAGCATGATTGGGATAAACATTATACCCATAAAGTTCATCGGATTAATTAGTACATAAGCAAAGATTATGGCAGAGACTGCTCCAGATGCACCAAGTCCGTAATATGACGCATTGTCTTTTTGTTTGATATAGGTTGGAAGAATAGATACAAGTAGTGCGGAAATGTAAAGTATGATAAAGCTGACTGAACCGATAGCCTGACCAAAAGTCAATTTAAAAACACGTTCAATATCCATCCCAAAAAAGTATAGAGTAAACATGTTGAATATTAGATGTGTATAGTCGGCGTGCGCCACTCCGTAAGTGAATAGCCTATACCAACCGCCTTTTTTTACTGCCGGAGGATTAAATATAATTTTACTCATCAGGTCGTTGTCCCTGAATGCCCTAATTGAAATAAAGGCAGTGAGAATAATAATTATGGTAGTGATCATTTATAGTTGATTTAAAGTGATTATAGAATTTCACTTAAAGAAAAATATTCAGGTTTATCTGCATAAATAAAGATGAGAGATCCATCTTTTATAGTGTTTATAATAGGTTTGTTTAATTCTTGAGGTAGTGCAGGGCAACCGAAACTTCGTCCTAGCCTTCCGGTTGACCTGATAAAATCCTCACTGCAATAATTTGCTCCATGAATAACAACAGCACGTGGTCTGGCTTTATCGTTTATCCCCTCTTCCAGTCCGTCAAGTCTCAAAGAGAACCCGTTCCCGCCATTATATGTTTCAGCAGTTCGGTAAAAACCAAGTGAACTTTGATGTGATCCACTCTTGTTTGAAAAAGATGTCGCCAAATTTCCACCACTATTTTTTCCATGAGCTACGTGTGAAACATACAGCACCTCTTTTTTAGCCAGATTCATAACATACATCCGTTTATCTGTCGAAGGCAGATTAAAATCGATAACTGTAAGCAGGGGATTATTATCCTTATTTAACTTTTTATAACCGGAATATGCTGATTCAAAGGCTTTGAAATCAATCAAACCGTCAAGATTCATCTGCTGAAAAAGTAGTTCTGTATCATTGAAGAGAGACTCTGTAATCGAATTGTCTTTTTTTTGTTGATCTTTTCCTATAGGGAAACTCAGAGCAGATATTATAGTAAATATGATAGAAAATAGAATTGTACGCATAGTTTATTTCGAGAAAATTGTTCCCCAAATATACTATTTTTATTGAACTGGAAAGTTAATCAATTACAATTACAACTGCCTCTTTAACAGTCACCCAGTCATAAACAAATTTTGCGTGCGACGAAGCATTTCTTACACACATGTGAGAGCGTGGGATAGTGCCGAGTGTGTTGCTCCATTCAATTATACTTTGTCGGGTATCTTGTGTCGGAACGCCGTGAACATAAGCTCCATTAGTAAAACGTGAAGCAAAGGGTGCATATCCGGCAAGTTCACTTGAACCGTCTTTTGTATATAACATCTTTTCTTTTTGTTCTTGTATAGCAAATATGCCTACAGGTGTTTCTAGTGCATAAGGAGGTTTATGAACTCCGGTCGTTGCGGGATTCATGCTCAATATATGCCACTCATCTTCTCTTTTCTCTAAAGTAGAGATATTTTGATTTGTAACATCCACAGCCACCACTTTATCAAATCTGATGCTATCGCCCCAGTTTACCAGATAACGATTAGGAATCAGGTATTCGCCTTCAAATGAAACTCCTCTTACCCTTATCATATCAGTGGTATCACTATCCAATATTTTAGCAATCCACCCGTCTCTGCCATAACGCTCCAGAATTGTGTCGCCTTCAAAACTATAGAGTGGTACCGACTGATATCTTTCTACACCATACTGATCTGAAACCCGCTTGTAATCATTTCTTACAAAATTTGAAACAGTTGGTGATTCACCATTCTTATTCCTGTAATTACTGAAAATTCCAATCTTATTTGCTTCTGAATTCCTGTTGACTTCATTTTCTAAATGAGCAATTTTTTCTTGTATTTTTTTCCATTGAAATATTCGTGTGGTGTCCTCATACTGATATTTATCATCCAAAGTGTAATCTTCAAACTGAATATCTTTCTTTAATATAATATCTGATGCTGTAAAAGCTCTAGGCTCATCTTCTGCCAGAAGTACAGAATCTAGTGCCACATATAAATAATCTATTCCACTGTCAGAGTCACTTTTAAAATCATCACATCCTGCAGCAAGACTTATAGTGGTCAGGTATAAAATTATTGTGGTCTTTTTTATGTTGATGAAAAACACTTTTCTCATACAGTTGGTTTTGAAA
>JAQUIZ010000066.1 GCA_028683355.1 Fermentimonas sp. | reverse complement strand
ACTGATAATATTTTGGTTAGCATAATATGTTTTATTATTAAAAAGAAAATTCTTCATTTAACAGACTGCAAAAGTAATCAGACTCTGCATTATTCGCAACTTTTATTACAAAATCTATGTGAATAATATTAATTGGTACAAATTTTTAATCTCCGATTATTGTATAATTATCACGATAAAGATGTATTATTGAGAAAATTCACCTAATTTCGTAATACATACATTATAAGCAGCAAATATGGTAAATAAACTAGTAATGATGGTACTTTCTGTTGCCCTCCTTTCTTCGTGCTCCGAAAATAAATCAAGTGACAGATCTGTGTCTGAAGAAGAGAGAGCAGGGGTGTCAGAGTTACAAAGTAATAGTGGAGATATGTTTTTACTTATTGGTACTTACACTTCTGATAACGGGAGTAAAGGTATTTATGTTCACAAATTCAACACCGATACAGGAGTCTCTGATTCTGTTAGTATGGTTGAAATGGAAAATCCTTCTTATCTGACCTTAAGTCCCGATATGAACTTTGTTTATGCTGTAAGTGAGGGAGGTGAAGATAATAGTGCTGCTTATTCATTCTCATTCGACAGGAAAAAAGGATTACTCACACCTCTTAATTCACAACCTACATTAAGTGCTGATCCTTGTTATATCACTATAGACAGCAAAGGGAAAAACCTGCATACTGCTAATTATAGCGGGGGCAGCATAACTACATTTCATGTAAACAGTGAAGGAGGATTGACCGAGGCTAACTCTGTCATGTTTTTTGAAGGAAGCGGTCCCGATTCTATTCGTCAAAAAAAATCTCATTTACATAGTGTAATGTATTCACCAGACGGTTTATTTCTTTTTGCAGCAGATCTGGGGACTGACAAACTATACCGTATCTCAGTTTTAGATTCACCATTTGAAGGTCAGCCTTCTTTTCAGCAAAATAGTCTGAAAGAGTTTTCGGTGCCAGCCGGTACAGGTCCCCGTCACTTCGATTTTCACCCTGACAGCGGTCGTTATCTTTATTTGCTTGGAGAACTTTCAGGGGAGGTGTTAGTATTTGATTATAATTATGGCAATCCTGAGCTAAAGCAAACTATTGCTTCTGATACTACCGGTGCTCGTGGAAGTGCTGATATTCATGTTTCGCCTGACGGTCGCTTCCTGTATGCATCAAACAGATTGAATGCTGATGGTATCGCAATTTTCTCTATAAATGCCGATGATGGAATGCTGACTAAAGTTGGTTATCAACCTACAGCATCTCACCCCCGTAATTTTGTGATTACACCAAACGGTAAATACTTACTAACGGCAAGCAGAGATGAAAACAGAATTCAGGTGTTTAAAATTGATATGGAGACAGGTATGCTTACTGACACAAATCAGGATATACTTATAAACAAACCAGTTTGTTTAAAATTCTCAACTATGGGGTAGTTTATCTTCTGTGTATTAATTTCCGTTATCTTTGATATTTAAAATTTAATTTCTTTGATATTAACATTATGAAAATACCCGCTGTAAGAAGCCAGAATAGTTGACGGCCTCTTCGCATAAGTGTTACTACAAGCCATATCTCATTACTTACAACTCCTATTGCATCAAGCATCACTTTATTTCCATATTCTTCAACACCAATCTGAGCGGGTACAATCATTCCTATTGTTTTGAAAAGTGAAACACCCATTTCCACGACAACAGATTGCATAAGGCTGATATCCAGGCCCATCATCCTTAAAACTATTAAAAACTCAACTGATGCAAATATCCAGTATACACCACATAACAGAAATGCTATTAAAAACCGGCCTTTATTTTCCCTGAAGTAGTCTGAAGTAACTCTATTCATCTCGTAAGAGGAGTTTATCAGTTTTTCTGAGAGAAACGCCCATCTGGTTTTATTTCTCAGTTTCTCTATTGTTTTAGCAAGAAATAGTTTCGGGTGTACTATAAACCTAAGTACAAAAAAGGCAAATGCAGAAATTATGGCAATCAGAGTGATTATTAAAAGTATATTGGCACCATTATTGGTAATAGAGCCAACAGTAAGATACAGTAAAGAAATAGTCATTAGTAGTATGCTTGAGAATATTATCAAGACTCTGTGCAAAAGTATAGAACTCACACCCTGTGTTCCATCAATTCCTTTCTTATGGAGGATAACCGCTTTAAGACTTTCACCTGCAATCACACTTGTTGGATTGAATGCAGATAACATTTCGCCAACATGCCGGTACATGAAAAGTACAGGGAATGATATTTTTTTACCATCACCACCCATACATAATGACCATGCAATTGTGGATGAGCTGTAAGATATTAATGATGCAATGACTACACCTGCAAACATTTCCGGCATCTCAGAAATATATACCTTAAACTTGTTAAAATCTATAGATGCAACAAACCGACTTATCAGAAGAAAAACAGTAATCAATAAAACTGCTATAATATATCTCCTGTATTTGTGAATATATGTAAACATGAATTGTATGCTGAAATTACTAAATGCAGACTATTAACTGATTTTGTATTGCATAAAGGCATTTAATTTTCCAATCTGCAAAGTTACTGTATTTAACTAAAAACGCAAAATGAGGAACTGCATTTATATGCTTAAGTTTAACATTAGTGCTGCCAGAGCTATATTAACTCTGTATCAACTCTGTACTAACCCTGTATCTACATCATAAATTTACGGAGTTGTAAAGAGCGAGGTAATATCAAAACAAGTTCAGTCCTTAGTTTTTTAAATGAAATAACTAAGGACTGAATCAAACTAAGAATAAAATGATTATAAATCTCCCAATTGTGGTATATCGTTGATGTTATATGGTGTAGCCTGATATACGAAGTAGTTGAGCCAGTTTATATATAACAAATTAGCATGTGACCTCCATTTTACTAAAGGTGGCAGTGAAGGATCATCATCTTTGTAGTAGTTTACAGGTGGCCCAACAGTATCCATCCCTTTCTCTTTATCTCTAAGGTATTCGTTGTGCAGAGTAAGTGGTGAGTATTCAGAGTGACCCGTTACATAAAATTCTCTGCCACCACGTGAAGAGGCAATATAAACTCCTGCATCAGCTGACTCCGACAATATAGTCAGTTCACCATGCTGTTTCAGCTCTTCTGCATAAAAAGTTGTATGTCTGCTGTGTGGGGCATAAAATTCATCATCAAATCCCCTGAATAGAGGGAATGAAGGGTCAATAACTTTATGCTTAAATACACCGAATAACTTTTTATCTAGTGGGTATTTATTTATTCCGTAAAAATGGTACAATGCCGCTTGAGCACCCCAGCAAATATAAAAAGTTGAGGTTACATGAGTACGTGCCCAGTTGCATATCTGAGTCATTTCACTCCAGTAGGTTACCTCTTCAAATTCCAGCATTTCAACAGGGGCACCGGTAATTATCATTCCATCAAAATATCTGTTCTGTATAGAAGCAAAATTTGTGTAGAACGACATTAGATGTTCTATGGGAGTATTTTTTGGTGTATGTGTAGAAAGCCCCAGGAATTCAATTTCAATCTGTAAAGGTGAATTTGAAAGTAGTCTCAATAGATCGGTTTCTGTTGAGATTTTAAGTGGCATAAGGTTTAGTATGAGTATTTTTAGAGGGCGTATGTCTTGTGTTGAAGCCCGCAAATCCTCCATTACAAAAATGGATTCTTTTTTCAATATTTCGATAGCCGGTAATTTATCGGGTAAATTTAATGGCATAGTGTACTATTTTTTATAACCTAAATACTATCGTTTTTATATTAAAACGATTTCCTCTTTTTTTATTTTAACCTCGCAATAATGACACTGGATTTCCACTTTTTCCTTGTCAGTTACGTGAAATATGGTCTTCATTGGTTCATTATTTGAGATACATTTGGGATTATTGCATTTAACAATCTCAATTATTTCATCCGGTAAAACAACTTTTTTCTTTTCGACAACCTCAAAATTTCGGATAATATTAAGATTTACACTTGGTGCTACTAAAGCAATACGGTTAATCTCATCCTCCTTAAAAAACTTATCGGATACTTTGATGAGTCCTTTAGTACCCATCTTGTTGCTATTAAGATTATTACCTATAGTAATGCGATTGCCAAGTCTCTGTAACTGAAGAAGAGAGACAACTTTGAATACTGCATCAGTTGGAATATGATCAATGGCTGTACCATTTTCTAGTGCGGCAACTTGTAATGCTTTTCCCATAATATACGAATTATTTATTTCTTATAACTTATAGATATTCCGGAACGACTATTCTTATCCAGCGTTGTTGTGAAGTCCTTATGATTCTGAATGTATTCAACAAATTCACGCATAACGCCCGAGCGCATGTTAGTATTATGTGCAACAAAACAGCCATTCTTTACCAATTTGGGAGCCATATCTATAAAATAATTTTTATACCAATCCTTATCTGCATCTGAGAAAACAAAATCATAACTTCCTTTAAGCTCCGGCACCAATTGATGAGCATTGCCAAGGTGTGCATCAATATACTCTTCAACACCGGCTTTTTTAAAGTTTGCTAATGCTTCCTCATACCTGTCTTTATCAATTTCAAATGTAATAAGCTTTCCTCCTGTTTTGGACAATGCCCATGCAATCCATATTCCTGAGTGTCCTGTAGAAGTACCTATTTCAACTGCTCTTTTATAATTTCCTTTTAAAATCAGGTCATATAAAATTATTCCATCAGATGCAGGTACGTTCATATCACGCCACTGGCCCGACTGACCTTTTAGAAAAGCTAATACTTTTC
The DNA here is from genome assembly GCA_028683355.1 of Fermentimonas sp. GTDB lineage: Bacteria > Bacteroidota > Bacteroidia > Bacteroidales > Dysgonomonadaceae > Proteiniphilum. The sequence goes on along the minus strand of JAQUIZ010000066.1, from coordinate 11,634 downwards.
TATCGAGCTCATTTTCAGCTTCGGGGTATTGCGCCATTATATTTGCTGGTAAGTAAAACATAACTGTCAGCAACAGAATAAATGAGGGTTTTGTTATTTTTTTCATAATAAACATTCTCTTATTTATACTTTAATAATAGATCTCATAATCCGTTTCTGCAGAGACCAATGGGTTTAAGAAACATTTATCCCCATAAGATCACAGATAATTGCCTGTCGGGTATACATGCCATTTTTAGCCTGCTGAAAATAGTATGCTTTCGGATTCTCGTCGACGTCCTGACTTATCTCTTTAACTCTTGGTAATGGATGTAATACCTTCAGGTTTTCTTTCGATTTTGAGAGCATTTCGTTGTGCAGCACATATACATTCTTCACTTTTTCGTACTCCATAAGATCTGTAAACCTCTCTTTCTGAACTCTTGTCATATAAAGAATATCAGCGCTGTTTATCGATTCTGCTGAGAAATTAGTGTATTCTCTGTATGAAATATTTTTATCGTCACAGAACAACTTATATTTCTCTGGGATGTGTAACTCCTCAGGAGCAACAAAATTAAAAGTGGGATTGAAGTATGATAGTCCCTGTATCAGAGAATGAACAGCACGACCATACTTCAGATCACCAACTATTGTAACTGTGAGATTTTCAAGTGTTCCTTGTGTCTCGTATATAGTAAAAAGATCGAGCATTGTTTGCGTGGGATGCTGATTAGACCCATCGCCGGCATTTATTAATGGTACCGGCGAAATCTCAGATGCATAGCGGGCAGACCCTTCAAGGTGATGACGCATAATAATTAAATCGGCATAATTGCTAACCATCATGATGGTGTCTTTAAGCGACTCACCCTTGGTTGAACTACTTGTTGCCGAATCAGAAAATCCAATAATCCGCCCTCTTAATCTATTGACTGCTGTCTCGAAACTTAGACGGGTACGTGTAGAGGGTTCGAAGAAAAGGGTAGCACATACTTTACCTTTTAAAAGGTCACGATCCGGATTCTCTTTGAATTTAGTTGCACTTTTGAGGATTCGAAAAATATCCTCTCGATCATAATCACCTATGTTAACTAAACTTCTGGGTTGCATATAATAGATTTTTACTAAAATGACACAAATTGCACTTTACAATACTTACTCAAAGTTCAAGATCGATATCGAACAGTTCATGCCAGGGTAGTCCTTGTTTATTTAGCTGTTCCATAAAAGGATCAGGATTAAACTCCTCTACATTATACACTCCCGGTTTTTTCCATATTCCCTGCATAAACATCATAGCTCCTATTGTTGCAGGAACACCTGTAGTATAACTTACTCCCTGAGCACCTGTTTCCTTGTATGCCTCTTCGTGACTGCAATTATTATAGATGTAATAGGTTATTTCTTTACCATCTTTTATACCTCGGATACGACAGCCGATTGATGTTTGGCCAGTGTAGTTTTCTCCAAGTTCTCCCGGATCAGGAAGTACAGCCTTAAGAAATTGAATTGGAACAATCTTTTGACCGTTATACTCTACCTCATCAATGCGTGCCATTCCTATATTTTGTATTACACGTAGATGGGTGAGGTATTCCTGCCCGAATGTCATCCAAAATCGAGCACGTTTGAGGGTGGGGAAGTTCTTAACAAGCGACTCCAGCTCTTCGTGATAGATAACGTAAGATTCTTTTGGTCCGATTTCCGGGTAATTGAGAGGTTTATGAATCTCATGCGGCTCAGTTTCTACCCACTCACCATTTTCCCAGTATTTTCCTTTCTGAGTAACTTCACGAATGTTGATTTCCGGATTAAAGTTAGTTGCAAATGCTTTACCATGATCACCGGCATTACAATCGACAATGTCAAGGTAATGAATCTCATCAAAATGATGTTTTGCCGCATAAGCAGTAAATATGCTTGTTACCCCCGGATCAAATCCACATCCAAGTATGGCTGTTAGTCCTGCTTTTTCAAATTTTTCTTTGTAAGCCCATTGCCATTTATACTCAAATTTAGCCTCATCCTTTGGCTCATAATTGGCAGTATCAAGATAGTTTACTCCCGCTTCAAGACAAGCATCCATAATGGTTAAATCCTGATATGGAAGTGCAACATTTATAACTATTTCGGGTTTAAATTCATTCATTAGTGCAACTAGTTCAGGAACATTGTCTGCGTCGACTCTGGCTGTTTTAATTGTTACACCTATGCGTTTTTTTACATCTGCAGCAATATCATCACATTTGCTTTTTGTGCGACTTGCCAACATTATATCTGTGAATACATTGCTGTTCTGAGCAACCTTATTGGCTACCACTGTTCCAACTCCACCGGCTCCAATAATAAGTACTTTTCCCATATTTGTGTATTATTTAAATTAGATATTCCTTAGCACAAACTTACATAAAAAAATCATTATTATAATGTCGTTTATCGAAAATAGAATTAAGAGATAGTTTTATATGGTCATTTTTTTTAGTTAAAATAGATTTATTATCTTTGTATTTAACAGAAAGATATAACTAATAACCAGAGTGCGAATTCAATACTCCTGATCAGTGTGAGTATGTTATTCTGGTATAGAACATAAAACTATGAATGAAGAGAATATAGAACAAATTTCACGTTCAACAAGTGCAATTAGTGAATGGTCGATAAACATGTTAAACAACTTCGGGGTGCCGGAAAACTGGGTTAAGTATATTAATATGATTTTATTAGCGGTCGCATTAATATTAGTTGTAATTGTTGTACAATACCTTACACGAACTATTTTAAGTGTTATTTTAAACAGATCGGCAAAAATTACTAAGGCTCCAATTCTGACTTTTCTTGAAAAAAGGCGCTTTCCGCATTACCTGGCAATGATTGTTCCTTTCAGTATGGTTAAAGGATCTATACCTATAGTGTTTGACCAATTCCCTAAGTTGATGAATTTCATGGATAAGGCTGCAGATGTTTATCTGATATTCTATATTATATGGCTTATAATGTCGATTATTAATGCAGCAGCTGATACTCTACGACTAAAACCAAGTCTGAAAGACAAGCCGCTGGATAGTTATGTTCAGGTGATCAAGATTATCTTTTACATAATTGGATTTATAATTCTATTTTCAATACTTACCGGTCAGGATACAACTGTCGTGATTACAGGTTTGGGTGCAGGATCGGCAATTTTAATGCTGATATTTAAAGATTCTATTTTGGGCTTTGTTGCCAGCCTGCAGGTTAGTGCTAATGATATGGTTAGAATTGGCGATTGGATAACAATGCCTAAATATGGAGCTGATGGCGACGTAATACAAATAACACTTACAACAGTAAAAGTAAGAAACTTCGATAAAACAATAACTACTTTACCACCCTATGCTTTGGTTTCTGATTCTTTTCAAAACTGGCGAGGAATGCAGGAGACAGGTGGCAGAAGACTTAAGCGGTCGGTACATATCAAACAGGGTACAATACGTTTTATTAAACCAGAAGAGTTAGAACAACTTTCTAAAATTGAGCAAATCTCAGAATATGTTCACACTAAGGTAAAAGAGATTGACATATACAATAAAGACCACAATGTTGATAAATCATTGCTTATAAATGGCCGAAATCTTACAAATATAGGTCTGTACCGGCAATATATTTATAACTATTTGAAGAGTCATCCAAAGGTTCATAAAGATCTATTATTGATAGTTAGGCAGTTACAGCCCAATGAAAAGGGTATGCCCCTTGAGTTGTATTTTTTTACTGCAACCACTGTATGGGTAGAATATGAAGCTATTGTATCTGATATATTTGACCATATAACCTCTGCGGCTGCATATTTTGATCTTGAATTGTTTGAAGACCTTTCTAACGGGTAAATTGTTAGCTCGTTATGGTAAGTACAGAGAATTTGTTGTTTCAAAGATTTAAATAGAATCTTCTTTGAATTAAATTTTATATCTTTGCTCTTTAGTTGTTTGAGAATAGGTTAATCAAAGGTGACATTTTATTGATAACAGTTTAAAAATGAGAAAAATATATAGTGTGTTTACCGGAACGGGAAGTTATGTTCCAACGAAACAAATCAAAAATGATTACTTTCATTCAAATGAGTTTTATGATTCTACAGGGAAAAAATTAGATACACCTAATGAAGAAATTACTCGTAAATTTGAAGAAATTACAACTATTGCTGAAAGGCGATATGCTGAAGATGATCAGGTGACTACAGATCTTGCGCTAATTGCCTCACAAAGGGCTATTGAAGCTGCAGGGATAGATAAGGAGGAACTTGATTATATCATTTTTGCACACAACTTTGGTGAGACTAAAATTGACGATATTCAAATTGATGTTTTACCAACAATGGCTTCAAGGCTCAAAAATAAACTGGGTATTAAAAATCCTTCAGCAGTAGCTTATGATGTATTGTTTGGTTGTCCGGGTTGGGTACAGGCGGTAATACAGGCAGACTACTATATTCGTTCAGGTGATGCAAACAAAATATTGGTTGTAGGATCCGATGTGCTTTCACGCATTTCAGATCCTCATGATCGTGATAGTATGATATATGCAGATGGTGCAGGTGCAGCTATAATGGAAAGCAGAGAGAGTGAATTGCCGCTGGGGATACTTGGACACAATTCTAGAAGTGATGCTTTGGACTATGTAAATATGCTTCACATGGGTTATTCATATGAAGCCGGACTGGCAGAAAAGAAAGTGCACTATTTGAAAATGAATGGTCGCAGGTTGTACCAGTATGCATTGTCAAATGTGCCAAAAACTATAAAGGCAGGCCTGGATAAATTAAACTTGAATATTACTGATATAAGCAAAGTGTTGATTCATCAGGCAAACGGTAAAATGGACGATGCTATACTGAAAAGATTGTTTGAACTTTACAATATTAATGAGGTGCCTGATACTATTATGCCGATGACTATCTCATGGTTGGGAAATTCGTCAGTAGCAACTGTACCCACATTACTTGATATGATTACTCGCGAAACAATGGATGATCATCAGCTTGAGAGTGGTGATATAATAGTATTAGCATCTGTTGGTGCCGGTATGAATATCAATAGTATCATCTACCAGATTCCATAATTTTCTTAGCGGAATATTATTTGTCAGCATAGTATCTGTAAACGTTGGATTCTCTCTTCTCGAATCCTAGCTTTTGATACATCTTGTTCGCAGCAATACGCCTGGGATTAGAGGTGAGGTCAATTTTGACAACTCCTTTTTCGCGGGCAATTTGTATTGCATGCGTAATCATTGCAGTACCTACGCCCTTTCCTCTGGCATCATTGTCGACTATAACATCCTCTATCAAGGCTTTTATACCTGTAGGAATTCTGACAAGAACCACTGTGATTGTACCAATTACTTTTTCCTCGTCATCAAAGGCAAGGCACAGATGAACATTATCTGATTCAATTACTTTCTTAAGTTCTTCATAAGAAGGGTACTCGTCTCTACCCGTCAGTTCTGGCATTAATTTTTCGAAAGCATCGACAATGCTTTTATCAATATGTGTAATTCTTTCTATATGCATTTTATATTTTTCCGTTAAAATAGGTGTTTATTTTTTGAATTGCAAAACTTGTTGTACCTCCTTTATCAACAAGGGAAAGGCAGGATAAGTCATATCATGTCCATAGCCTTGAAGTTCAATTATTTTTGTTTGTTGGTGTCCGGTTATTTTCATCATACGTGCCAAATATGCATTTTCTTCGTAACGTCCAAGCATCTCCAATTCGCGATCACCGGTAATTAGTAACAAAGGTGGTGCATTATTACGTACATGGAAAAGAGGAGCAAATTTATCCACTAACGGCTGCGTATCTTTCATACCATAACTATCGCGGATATTAAAGTGAGTAATGGTTTGTCCACTTAATGGTATTAGCCCGGCTATACTGTCAGCATCAATTTTATGAGCTGCGAGATATTCTTTATTTAATCCAATCATCATAGTCAGATATCCACCGGCAGAATGTCCTGATACAAAAATCTTTGATTTATCTCCACCTAATTCTTCAATATTTCTGAAAACCCATGCAACAGCTGCTGCTGAATCTTCTATATATGCAGGTGCTTCCACGTCTGGTGAGAGTCGATAGTTAACACCTATAATACAAAAACCTTTGTTTTTTAGTGCATCAGGAATTTCTTTATTCCCTGAAGTGAGTCCTCCCCCATGAAACCAGATTATTGTAGCAAATCTTTCTACATCTGTTGGATAATATATATCCAGTTTACATCTTTCATTTATTAAATGATTTTTCTTTTCGGCCATATCTTCATAATATGGTATATCTAAAATTGTTTTGTAACCTGATTCCTGAGCAGCAGAAAAAATGGCAAAGCATAAAAGTATAATTAATGCAAAAGTCTTTTGTTTCATGTTTGAATTAGTTGTGAATGATTCAGAATGTATCGGGGTCTGTTCTGTTAGCGGTAGCTGTTACAGAATTGAAGTCTTTATCAAATTTCAGTAAGAGCATTTCTATAAATTTTGAGTGGTATGTAGCATATAATTTTGAGGAGATATGTTTTCTGTCTTTACGTTTAAGCAGACCAAATCGCAGCTCCTTATCATCTACCCATATCTGTGGTTTAAAGAAAGCCTCATTTTTCCAGAGTAATGTTCCGTATGTTAGTCGCCCATCCTCAGTACAGATCCATTTTTCCGCATTTTTCTTGTCAATTGCATCATATATCTTATCCAATAAAATATCCGGGTGGTGTGTCTGAATTATAATCGCCATTTTATATTATAGTTTTTATTGTCTGTAGTTCTTCATTGCCTCGCTCACTGACCCATGTAATAGTAATAGGTTTTTTGCCTGTTCATATGGCAGGTTAAGTTCTTCTACAAGCATACGTGTTCCTCTGTCCACCAGCTTTTGATTTGTCAGTTGCATATTAACCATTCTGTTACCTTTTACTCTGCCAAGTTTAATCATAGCAGTACTGGAGATCATATTAAGCACTAGTTTCTGGGCAGTTCCTGATTTCATTCTAGTACTGCCTGTAACATATTCAGGACCTACAATAGGTTCAATTTTAATCTCAGCTTCTGCAGCTACAGGAGAGCCTGGATTACAGCAAATTGCTGCGGTAAGGATACCGTTTGCACGAGCATTGCGTAGAGCGCCAATTACGTATGGTGTTGTACCCGATGCAGCAATTCCTACCAAAACATCATTTTGATTTATTTTGAATTCTTTTAATTCATTCCACCCTTTTTCCAAATCATCTTCGGCCGCTTCAACAGGATTACGTAATGCTATATCTCCTCCTGCAATCAAACCTATTACGTATGTGTCCGGCATTCCGTATGTAGGAGGTATTTCTGATGCATCCAAAACACCTAACCTGCCGCTTGTTCCTGCACCGATATAAAATAGGCGACCGCCTTTTTTCATTCTTTCAACGATTCCGGTTACAAGCTTTTCTATATCAGGGATGGTTTTTTGCACAGCTATAGCAACTTTCTGATCTTCTAAATTAATTTCAGTAAGTATCTCTTCAACTGTTTTTTTTTCCAGATTCTCGTAAAGTGATGACTGCTCTGTTACCTTAACGAATGACATATTGATTTTTTTAGTGTGTTTCTGAATAATATTCAATTAAGCCGTCCATAGGGGACTTCAATATTTTTCCTGTTTCAACTCCATTTGATCGTGCTGCTTCTTTTAATAAATCAGCATAATGCCATGCAATTGAACCAACAAAGTTAACACTGTTTTTCCTATAATTGTACTGCATCACATTCCTTTTGAGAAAGTCATTGAAGCTATTCACCACAATCTGTTTAATAGAATCATCATCTATATGCTCGCTAATGAATGGGGACAGGCTTGCCAGAAAGCGACTGGGGAAAGGTTGGCGGTAAACTTTATCAATAATGAGTGAGGGAGTCAACTCATATTTTTCAAGTAAAATCTCTTTTAAACCGGGTGTTAGTTGATTTTTAAGAGCATCTCCTAACAACTTCTTACCCATTGATGCACCGCTGCCCTCATCACCAAGAATAAAACCAAGAGGTGAGATTTGATTAATTACTTTTGTACCATCCCATTCACAGGAATTACTGCCCGTACCTAATATACATGCAATTCCGGGTTTATTTCCGCATAAACTATGCGCAGCCGCAATCAGATCACTGTAAACTTCAATGTTATCTAAAGGGAACGATTGGAAGATCGCATTTTTTACAATTGGAATATTTTCTGTCGTACAACCTGATCCATAAAAATGAATTTCATTAAACTTCCACTTTTTGAAAACCGGATAAACATGTTTCTTGATTTCTTCAACTATCTGTTCTTCAGATTGGAATACCGGACTAATTCCTTTACTTGAATAGCGATGCAATATTTCTTTACCGTTAGTAAGACACCAGTCGGTTTTTGTGGCACCGCTATCTGCTATTAATTTTTTCAAAACGCTAATTTATTTGTATTAAATCTTTATATATATATTTCTCTTGTATAATATATAACCAAACAACCAACAAACTGTTAAGAATAACAGTGCGTATATAAGCGAACCAAAGTAATTACCTGCCCATGGTTGAATAAGTATATTATATAAAAATGTTTTTATCGAAATGATTTCACCTTGCCAGCTAAATTTAATATTTGAAAACAGGTTGGCCATAACACCTGCGAAAACATAAACTATCAGTGGATTTACTCCAAATGCATGGAAGAAGCGACTCCATTTTTTCTTTTGGTTTATATCTATTATCCATATAAGTAAACCAAGTAGTTGGGCAGCAAAACCGGTTGTTGTGAGAACAAAAGTAGGGCTCCATATTTTTTTGTTAATTGGACAGCAATATTGTAAAAGTAGTCCTGAAAAAGCCAGTACAGTACCCCATATTAGCAGTCTTTCTACTTTAGTGTGATTATCCTTGTGTTTCATAATTAACCCACCGAAAAGAAAACCGATTAGAACATGCGCAATAGACGGAATTGTGCTAAGAGTTCCTTCAGGATCAAAAGCTATTCTTATACCCTCTGTTGTCAAGTCTTTATACATATGATCAGTTCCTAACAAAGCTCTGTCAACAACAGATATTATATTCCGTTCCGACATCTCGAACCCATTACCGAAAAGTAACAAGAGATAATATCCAACCAAAAGAACAACTATTACCCAAACAAGATGTCTGGCTCTAAAGATAAGAGCTATCAGTGCTGCAAACCCGTAGGCAAGAGCGAGGCGCTGTAGTACCCCCAGAATCCTTATAGTATCAAAATGATTTGATGCCTCAATGATTGACTCACCTGAAGCTAGTCCCCTGCAAAGTTGACCAAACCAACCTAAAGCAAGTCCTATTAAAAAGATCAAAATTGTGCGTCGTATCACCTTCCAAATTGCAGAGCGGGTTGGTTCGAAATTGAATTTTCTTAGTGACATGAAAGTAGAAACACCCATAATGAACATGAAAAATGGAAATACAAGATCGGTTGGTGTTAGACCGTGCCATTGTGCATGCCCAAGTGGAGTGTAAATATAACTCCACGATCCCGGATTATTTACCATGATCATACCGGCAATAGTAATTCCTCTAAGAATGTCGAGCGACAACAATCTGCCACTTTGCTGTGGTAATATAATCTTATTCATCTATTTGGCTTAATAAGATTTGATAAAATATTGGTTGTAAAAGTGATTATTTTCTGTAAAGATAGTATTTTCTGGAAAGCTTTCTAAAGTCTTCTTCATCCTTAGTCCAATACTCTTTGATATCTTCAAAACTATGGTTTTTAGAAAACTCCAGTCTGATATTGTCACTGCCGCAAACATTATCAAACATGCTGAAGCGATTACTTGGAGCGTGATCAAATACTTTTTTATCGGGATATAGTTTAGCTGCAACTTCCATGATATGAAACTGGATATCAGAGAGACGAGCATTTGAAAAATCAGTAAGGTAGATTTGAACACCTTGAAGATTTTTACCTTGACCAACAGAGTAATATGGTTTCAAATGAATTGGGCGGAAATTAATTCCAGGGAGGTTTTTTGAATTAAGTGCAATGGCAAATTCCTCTGCATTTATCCATTCTGCTGCAACCATTTCAAATGGTAGAGTGTAGCCAACTCCGATTGATAAATAACCTAGTTCACCGAGTATACCTGTTACTGGATAAAAATAAGCTGAATGTGCGAATGGTATATGAGGTGAAGTTGGTACCCACGGTAAACCAGTATCTTCAAAGTTCATTTTTCGTCTCCATTTTTTCATCTTAATAACGGTCAGTTTGCAAGGCTTAGATAACATACCTTCACCATTAATCATTTCTGCCAACTCTCCACAAGTTAGTCCATATACGTACGGGATTTCAAGCTGACTTACAAATGAAAAGAAACCATCCTCAACAAAGTTCCCTTCAATTTTTAGCCCTCCTAAAGGATTTGGACGGTCTAGTACCATAAACTCGATATTGTTTTCAGAGGCAGCCTGCATTGCCAAGTACATTGTAGAAATGTATGTATAGGAACGGCATCCAATATCCTGTATGTCATATACTAAAACATCAATTCCTTCTAGCATTTCAGGAGTTGGTTTTCTAGTGGATCCATATAGGGAGTAAACTGGAACACCTGTATTTGGATCGTTAAAATCGGCAATTATATCACCGGCATGCACATCACCTCTTACACCATGCTCAGGACCATAAAGTGCAACTAATTCTACTCCCTTAGCTTCATGCAGAATATCAATGGTTGATTTTAAGTCGTTATCTACTCCGGTAGGGTTTGTAATAAGTCCCACACGCTTACCCCATAACTGTTTAAAGTTGTTATCTTTAAGAACCTCTATTCCAGTCTCAACTTTTATGATCTGTGCAAAAGATGATGAGCAAAATAAAAGTCCGGTAACAGTTATTACTACTAATATAATATGTTTTTTCATTGACTATTAATTATAATCTGTTTCACTTATTAATTCAGTTTTCTGTATTATCATTATTTTCATCTATGACTGTATTATTACTAATTTTTCTTAGCTCTCCCAAAATCTTTATCTATTTTCATAAAAGGAATAATCAAAAGTGTTGGAACTGTGGCAATCAATATGAAAATAAAGAAGTTAGTGTATCCAAGTTGTTCCTGAATCCAACCGGCAGCCATTCCCGGTAGCATCATCCCTAGTGCCATAAAACCTGTGCAAATTGAGTAATGTGCTGTTTTGTGGTCACCTTGTGAAAAATAGATCATGTATAACATATATGCAGTAAACCCGAAACCATAACCAAACTGTTCAATAAATACTGCCAAGTTCACCCACAAAAAATTAACAGGTTGATAAATTGCCAAAAACAGATAGGCTGCGTTTGGTAGTGTAATTGCTAAGGCCATTGGCCATAACCAGTATTTCAGTCCCTTACGTGACGCAACAATTCCACCAATAATACCGCCTAAAGTTAATGCAATAACACCAACCGTACCATATGCTATACCTGCATCCTGAGTAGTTAAACCGAGACCACCAACTTCTCTTGGGTCAAGTAAGAACGGGTAAGCCAGTTTTACCAACATTGCCTCTGCAAGCCTGTATAACAAAATAAATGTGATCGCCAGTCCTATTCCTTTTTTTGTGAAAAATGATTTGAATGTATTTCCAAATTCATGCAT
>JAQUIZ010000065.1:10401-16452 GCA_028683355.1 Fermentimonas sp. | reverse complement strand
ACAGCGGCGGGTGGACATAATCTGCTGATGATTGGTTCTCCGGGTTGCGGGAAATCCATGATTGCGAAACGTATTCCTACTATTCTTCCCAGCATGACAGAGGAAGAGGCTCTGGAAACAACTAAAATTTATAGTGTGGCGGGAATGTTAAAAGGAAGGGGACACTTAATCAAGGATCGTCCTTTTCGTGCGCCTCACCACAATGCTTCTACTAATGCCTTAATTGGGGGAGGGAATAATGCAACTCCTGGGGAAATATCGCTTGCCCACAATGGGGTGTTATTTTTAGATGAAATTGCTGAGTTTAGCAAGAAAACACTGGATGCATTAAGGCAACCCATGGAAGACCACCAGGTTACTATATCTCGGGTGAAATACAGCAATACTTATCCGGCAAGCTTTATGCTGGTGGCGGCTATGAATCCATGTCCATGTGGATATTACGGTAATATCAAATGCAGATGCACTGATTATGAGGTCATAAAATATAGACAAAGATTATCAGGTCCGATATTAGATCGGATGGATATTCAAAAATATGTTCAGCCGGTTAATTTTGTTAATTTATCAAGTGATTTTTCAGGGTTAAGCTCGAAGGAGCTCCGGGAAAGGGTGGAGTTTGCCAGAAATATTCAGAAAAAGAGATTTGAGAAGATAGATCAAATTAATTGTAATGCTCAAATGGGAACTACTCTTATCAAGGAATATTGCCATTTGGAAGAGGAAGGACAAAAGTTATTACAGTTAGCTCATGATCGCTTCAAGTATAGTGCCAGAACTTTTCATAAATTTTTAAAGGTGGCAAGAACCTTTGCAGATATGGAAGGATCTATTAAGATAAGGAAAAAAGATGTTAGTTCGGCTCTGATGGCCAGGGATCTAGATAAGGAAAGGGCGGGTATGATGGTCCTTTAGGAGGAATAAAATGGAGTATTGGATCTGGTTAAGACAAATTAGTGGTATCGGAGCAATTACAGCAAAAAGATTGTTAGAGCGTCTTAAATCTCCTAAAGCTATTTATGAGGCATGTGAAGAAGAGCTGTTGTCTGTTGAAGGTATAGGAGTTGTATTAGCGAAGGTCATTCGGGAACATAGGAATTTAGATCAGGCAAAGGCTTTATTAGAAGAGGCTGTGAACTATGATATAAAATTATTAACCTACCATGATACGTTATATCCTATTATAGCTAAAGAATATTCTGATGCCCCGATACTTTTATATTATAAAGGACAGCTTAGAAAAAACAGCAGTGGAGTGGCTATAGTTGGTTCCCGGAGATGCACCGAATATGGTAAAAAGGCAGCGGTGGAGGCGGCCGGGTTTTTAGCTCAAAATGATATTCCTGTGATTAGCGGAATGGCTAAGGGCATTGATGGATATGCCCATATCGGCTGTTTGAAAGCAGGAGGATATACCATCGCATTTTTAGGAAATGGAGTCGACATTTGTTATCCTAAGGAACATGAAGCCTTAATGGCCGGTATCATAGAAAACGGCGCTGTCATTTCTCAATATCCCCCAAAGACTAAACCTCGTCCTAAGCATTTTCCAGAGAGAAATGCATTAATCAGCAGCTGGAGTCAAAAAGTATTAGTGGTGGAAGCGGCAGAAAAGAGCGGAGCATTGATTACTGCCGGTTTTGCCAAAGCTCAGGGAAGGGAAGTCTATGCCCTGCCTCACGAAATCTATAATCCCACCGGAAGGGGTGTAAATTGCCTGATTGAAGAAGGTGCCCATGTATATTTAAATCCTTCACAATTACTGCTGGATCGTAATTTAATAAATGATGAATTAATTGATGTAAAAGATAGAGTTTCTGCCAGTAATGCTAATAATAGTAGAAGTAGGATGAACCTAACTGATGAGCCCCTCGGTAAGATCGATAGAACTCTAACAAACATTGAAAAGCAAATACTCGATAGTCTTTCTTTTTCTCCTAAAACTATTGAAGAGATAAGTGGAGATACAAAGATAGATCAAATTCAATTAATAGAAGTTCTTTCATTGATGGAACTGGAAGGCTTGATTAATACTTGCTCTGGGGGTAGGTTTGTGGGCTGATACCAACTTATCATTCACTGTAATCTACTTATAAGTAGATTACGGCGAATTAAGAAGGGAGCAAAAAATGATTCAAAGAATTCATATCCAGAATTATCGTATATTTAAAAAATTGAATCTAGAGCTACAAGATGGATTAAATATTATTGTCGGTAATAATGAGGCTGGTAAGTCTACACTATTAGAAGCTATATCATTAGTGTTAAATGGAAGTCTAAATGGCCGTTGGATTGGTGATGAACTGAATCCTTACTGGTTCAATATAGACATAGTAAAGGAATATTTTGAGGCGATTAAAAGTGGTGATAAAGTACCGCTTCCTACAATTTTAATAGAATTGTACTTCAGTAAGTATGATCAGCCACAAAGATTGAGAGGGAAGAACAATCTTTTTCGTGAAGACTGTCCAGGGATTATTCTAAGCATTAAACCAAATCCTGAATACATAGATCAAATTAAAACCTATATAGAAAGTGATCATCCACCAGTGCTACCAACGGAATATTATCAAATTGTTTGGAGGGGATTTGATGGTACGCCTTTGAATAGGCGTCCTCTTGAACTTAGAACTTCAGTAATTGATGGACGTACCATACGGTCTACTCGAGGGATAGATATTCAAACACGACAGATGCTATCTGACTACATAGACGAGAAGGAGAGCGTTGATTTATCAGTAGCCTATCGGCAAGTAAGGCATAAACTCACAGAGACGATGTTGGGGAAGGTAAATGAACGAATAAGAGAAGAAACGAAAATGATTTATAATCATGATCTGGGGCTTCAAATGGATCAATCTTCATCTGCTAGTTGGGAGGCCAATATAGTACCACATGTTGATTCTGTTCCTTTTGCTATGGCGGGTCAAGGTCAACAAGTGCTAATGAAAATAGCATTGGCACTAAAGTTATCTGAAGACAAAAGCAATTTTGTAATTATTGAAGAACCAGAGAATCACTTATCACATACGTCTTTGACAGGTGTAGTAAATCTTATTGAAACATTATCATCTGGAAGACAGACTTTCATTGCAACTCATAGTTCTTATGTATTGAATAGATTAGGTTTAGATCGATTAATACTTTTACACAAAGGAGAAAAAGCAAAATTTGATGATTTATCACAAGATACCATAGACTATTTCAAGAAACAGTCAGGGTATGATACACTTCGTCTTGTTTTAGCTAGGAAGCTTGTTATAGTTGAAGGCCCATCTGATGAAATGCTATTTAACCGTGCTTACTATGACATTACAAGAAGAGATCCGATTGATGATGAAATTGATGTCATTACTCAGGGTACAAGAAATCGTAGAGCTCTTGAGCTATGTCATGTTTTGAATCGTTCAGTAGCTGTTCTTCGTGATACAGATAAACAGACACCAGAATATTGGAAGGAAAAAGCTAAAGAATACTTAAAAGATGGAATTAGAGAAATGTTCGTAGGTTCCAAAGAATGTGGGGATACTCTTGAACCCCAGATTGTTTATGCTAATCCAAACCGAGAAAAAGATTTGAAAGAAATTGTTGGATGCCCTGATGATGAAGACTTATGTGATTTTATGACATCAAATAAAACAGAATCCGCTTGGCGCATCGCTAGTAGTGAAATTAGCATCGATTACCCCCAATATTTTTTGGATGCTATAGAGTTTATTCAAAATCTATGAATAAAATAATATTAGCTCCGGCAGGTGGACGCAAAACGCAATCAATAATAGAGTTGTGTCATTCGGGGGATGGCTCAAAAAAGAGATTGATTGTAACGTATACCACTACTGGTCAGAATGTCATAGAAGAAAGATTATGGCAAAATAGATGTTCTGGAAACCAATTTGAAGTGCTTGGATGGTATTCATTTTTGCTCAAACATTTTATTTATCCATATGTATATAACCTATATCCAGAGCAAGTTGTTACTGGACTAAATTTTGTGGAAGGGGAGGATCCCACACGATATAAGAGAGGGACAAAAAGATATTTTGATAGTTCAGGTAGAGTATATAGTAATAATATTGGAAAATTAGCATTAGATATCGCACATTCTAGTAAAGGTGCTTGTTTGGAAAGATTACAAGGAATATATGATGAAATCTATTTTGATGAAGTACAAGACCTTGGTGGGAATGATTTAGAAATACTTCAATTATTACTGCAATCTAAGATCAAAATTATTGCAGTAGGAGATGTTAGACAATCGATTTTAAGAACAAGCAGAACAGATAGAAAAAACAATAAATATCATGGGCTACAAAAAATATTATGGTTCAGAAAAATGGAATCTCGTGGGTTATGTGAAGTTGAAGAAATAACATCAAGCTGGAGATGTAATCAGATGATTATTGATTTTGCAGACTCAATACTTCCAAAAGACTTAAATTTTTCAGCCACAAAATCATTGCAGTCGATTGAAACGGACCACGATGGTGTATTTGTGGTTAGTTGGGGGAACTTGCAATCGTATTTAGATAGTTATTCTCCGGAATGCTATAGATATAATATCAAAAGCAAGATTTTAGAAGGAACAGAAGCTATAAATTTTGGCTTGTGCAAAGGGAAGACGGTTCCAAGGGTTTTAATCTATCCAACAGAACCAATGAAAAAATTTTTAAAAAATTCAGAATCACCCTTAAGTGATCAAGCTGCATCATTGTTCTATGTTGCTATTACTAGAGCAATGTATTCAGTGGCTATAGTAGTAGAGAATCCTAAACAGTATGAAATGATAGAATGGGTGCCTGATATAATAATATAATTCTGATATGATTCGATTAATCTTGTTACATGCGTGATTAAGTAAATTCAACTATATATCTATATCTATCATATCATATCAAACTTATCAAGGAGCTCCGGTGCCTGACATCAACTTATCATTGCCGATTGCAAAACGTGTCCCAGTGCCTGACACCAACTTATCATAATACCAAAATAACAACCCAGTTAGGTTGGAAACCTGTTTATACTTTTGAGCAGGGGATGAAAGAAACGATTAAATGGTATTTGAGCAATACGGAATGGATAGAGAATATCGTATCAGGTGATTATGTTAAATATTATGAGAAGATGTATTCAGTAATTGATGAAGCTGCAGCTGTGAAGGAGAACTAATTTGCATTATTATTTCTAAAAAAATCTAAAAATAAAAATGAGATGGAAGAGTTTTATGACAAAAGGCAAAGTTATTAGCAAACGAATAAAACTCCTGATACTATTTTTAATTGCATTTCTTCTGCTGGCAGGTTGCTTGTATCGATGGGTACTTTTCTTGTGCGTCAGGATGAGGTGAAACCGGCGGCTATGATCGTGGTTTTGATGGGGAGTGGGCCTGATCGGATACTGGAAGCGGTGGACTTATATCAGGAAGGCTGCGGAGACAGGATCGTCATGGTGGAGAATAATCAACCTGGTTATGATCTGTTGGCTAAGCGAGGGGTTACTTTGTTGCGGGATGCTCATCTGGCAAAATCAGTAGGAGTACAGCTAGGGGTTCCTGGGGAAGCTTTTGTAATATTGCCACAGAATGCGCTTAGTACGCAGGATGAAGCCAGGCGGGTAGTGAAGTATTTGCAGGCAAATGAGGAGATTGATTCTATGATTCTGGTTACGTCTCAGTATCATTCTGCCCGTGCATATAAGATATTTGACTGGGCTGCAGATGATTTGGAGCGGGATGTTAAGATTGTTTCTAAGCCCAGCCGCTATGATGAATTTGATGCGAAGCATTGGTGGAGGTCGAGGGAAGATGCGAAAAGGGTGGTTATGGAGTATTTAAAGTTAGCTAATTTCTATGTGTTGGATCGGTGGAAATAAAGATATTTCCCTCCTAAATCAGTTATTCTTAGTATTAGTATTATTAGGGGGCATCCGGTGTCTGACATTAACTTATTAACTTGTTGAATTTTTTGACAATTCAACACATGATACATATTTTAATGTTTTTGGCCGTCGCCAGGACCCTGATGGAGTTTATGCAGCGGTAATACCTAA
>JAQUIZ010000065.1:0-10301 GCA_028683355.1 Fermentimonas sp. | reverse complement strand
AAACAGAGCAGAGATTTTACCTATATAGAGAATGTTATTGAAGCTAATCTCAAAGCCTGCCAGGCACCGACCGAGACCGCAGGCCAGGCGTTTATTGCCTACGGGGGCATGGGGGCAGAGAAGAGCATCCCATTATAGAGGAGTTTTGTTATGAGTAACTCAAAGAGAGAAAATAGAAATAGGGATAAAACTTTACATTTCTCAGAAAAGATTCTCTGGTGGATGGGTTTTATTTTTGCATGTCTTTCAAGTCTAATGATAGTGCTCTCAGTTATACATTTTCCCGTGATATACTTATTTAGCCTTGCACTACTTGCAGTACTTGGATTCTTTATGCAAAAACGGTTGTATTCAAAGTTGCGAGAGCCGTTTGTACGTATTTTTAAAACAATAGATTTTAATCCTAAGCTCCAAGGGTTGATGGATCTTTCCTTAGAATTAGTCTTAATCTGTCTACTAGCCGCTGTTGGTATCAGCCCAGCGACTGATCTAGTGAAACTGGGGCCCGGTGCCTGACACCAACTTATCTTAGTTCACACCGGACAGAATTGGGATTATACTCTTAACCAGATTTTCTTCGAGGATTTGGGGTTAAGGGAACCTGATTATTATCTGGAGGCAGTTGGGGAGGATTTAGGCGAGACTATCGGAAACATCATAGCAAAGAGCTATAAAGTTTTAAATGAGGTTAAGCCTGATGCTTTATTAATACTGGGAGATACTAACTCGGCTTTATCAGCTATTTCTGCCAAGAGATTAAAAATACCTATTTTCCACATGGAGGCAGGGAATCGTTGTTTTGATGAGAACCTGCCTGAGGAAACCAACCGAAGGATCGTTGACCACATCGCTGATGTTAACCTCTGCTACAGTGAACATGCAAGGCGCTATCTAAATTATGAGGGAGTAGCCAAAGAACGTACTTATGTAACCGGTTCTCCCATGGCTGAGGTGTTGACTGCTAATATACAGAAGATTAAGAATAGTAAAGTGCTTGAGACGCTGGGATTGGAGAGAGGTAAATACATATTGCTTTCAGCTCATCGTGAAGAGAATATTGATATCGAGGAGAGTTTCTTTGCTCTAATGAGTGCTGTCAATACCATGGCAGAGGAATATGACATGCCGGTGATATACAGTACCCATCCTAGGAGTGCGAAGTTTATTGAGCAGAGAGGGTTCAAGTTTCATCCCAATGTCAGGAGCTTAAAACCCTTTGGCTTTTCTGATTATAATCACTTGCAGCTAAATGCTTTTTGTGTAGTGTCAGATAGCGGGACATTACCGGAAGAGGCATCCTATTTCAAATTCCCTGCAGTCTGTATAAGGACCAGCACTGAGCGACCGGAGGCAATAGATAAGGGCAATTTTATTATCGGCAGCATTACCGCGGGGCAAGTGCTGCAGGCTGTGGATTTGGCTGTGACTATGGGTGAGAACGGTGATTTGGGAGTTGCGGTTCCGGACTATGTGGACGAGAATGTGAGCACCAAGGTTGTGAAGATCATTCAGAGTTATACCGGGATAGTTAATCGGATGGTATGGAGGAAATAGATAAATGGGCTCCGAGGCTTTTCACCAACTTATCAAAATTAGTCGCCAAGGCAAATATTAGCCAATTAATTACTAAGTATACGAAGGTTAGTTTTTCGAGGAAAGAATATGTGAAGATGAGATCGGTGCTATCGAGGGTGAAGAGGCAGGTAATAGATTAGTATGGCCACAACTAATGATCTGAAAATATTTTATAAAAAGGAAAATTTGCTCCGAGCATGGAGATGGATACTTTCGAATCCTGATTATAAATACAAAAAATATTTTCGGGATCTCTATTCTTCCTATAATCTATCAATTGATTATAATATTGAAGGCTTACAGAAGAGACTAAGGAATGACAGCTACGAGCCTGTGCGTCCTTGCCAAGTGTTTGTGCCAAAAAACACTTTCCTGATGAGAAAGTTTACCCTTCTATCTATTGAGGATCAAATAGTATACCAAGCATTCATTAATGTAATTGCAGAATACCACTTTAAAAAGGTGAGGCACCGGTATAATAAGACTGTTTTTGGTAACTTATATGCTGGTAAGCGAAATCAATGGTTCTACAGAAAGTGGATTGACTCTTATAATAAGTATCGTCGTTCGCTTAAAAGATATTACAAAGCGGGAAGTTCGTATATTGCATCTTTTGATTTAACGGCTTGTTACGACAGTATTGATCATCAAGTTATTGAATATTTCTTAAATCAATACGGAATTCAAAAAGAGTTTTGCGATAGACTCATTTCATGTTTGTTAAGATGGTCTGCAAATAATGAAATGTTACATGGACATGGCATACCCCAGGGGCCATTAGCATCTGGATTACTTTCTGAAGTTGTGCTATCACACTTTGAGGATAGATATGAGAAATCTAAAAAAAACAACAAGGATGTCTTTTACTTTAGATATGTTGATGATATTAAGCTGCTTGGTAAAGACGAACGTTCCTTAAGAGGCGTGCTGGCACATCTGGATTATGCCAGTAAACAAATAGGCTTATTTCCACAGTCTCAGAAAATCTCAATTCATAAGATTGAGGATATAGATAAAGAAACAAAATCAATTAGTATACCGATAGAAGTGCTCCCTGGAAAAGGGGTTGACACTAAACAGGTTAACAAAAAGATAGTTAAACTTACAAGAAACAATAATATAGATAAACCAACGGAATTTAAGCGGTATTTGGCAAATGCATCCCACACGGCACAGTTATCGTTGCGATTACTTGACTTGCTTAATTATCATCCTGAGATGAGTGAAAACATTGCATTATATTTTAAAAATTATCCGAGAAAGATTTTTTCAAAAGTTGTTGATAAATTAGTTTTGGAATGTAAAGAACCTGAGGTATTTCAAATTGTCAATGCACAACAAATTGAAGCTATCAAAGATAGAATTTCCGAAACGGAAGTAAATAAAGTTTTATTATTCTTACAGGAAAGGTGGAATAAAAGAAATAAAAAGCCACTTAATCCTGCATATAAAGTAGTTTGTTTATCGTATTTGCTAGAAAACAATAAGTTTACTTACAAAGAAATTCAGGAAATGTTAATGACTGAAAACGACTGGTGGGCCTTGAAAAGTATTATTAAATATATTGATATGAATACTATCGGTGAACCATCGTACCTTGAATTATTAAATACCCTGTTGAGAAGTGCATCAAATGACGTGGCCTTAGCTGCTGCTCAGGAGGTTGTTAACAAAGGACTAAAGTTATCGCCGCCGTATAATGATATTAATTTGTTGGCTCAGAATACGTTAAAGTACTCGGGAGTAATTTACAGGAGAGCTAACAGCAAGAGCTATATTGGTGACCGCTTAAACAAAATATGTGATTATAAATTTCCAGGATTCAAATGGAAAAAGTTTTTTATAGACCATGATGCAGCAGAGAACAAGATTATTCGTGCATACGGATATTCAAAGAGTGATATGTCTGCTTTTGTTAATATTCTCGATGTCTTTAACGATTTACTATTGGACAACCTATTTCGATTAGATGGTTCTATAGGGAAATACACTTTGGGTAAAATCGGTGGAGTATTAAGTGAAAGGTGCCGTTTCCGAAAAAAGTATCCAAAGCTCTTTAGCCTATGTAAAGAAATACATAACAAGAGATTAGAATGTGATTTGTCCCATGCGATTGTACGTAATTCAAAGAAAAACACCACATATATTGAATATAAGTATATTTTTGAAGCCCGAAGACTTATGATCAGTGGTTATCAAGAGTTAATCCTTACTCTGAAAATATAGGAATTTTCAGGAGTAACTTAACGTTTGGCTCTTGGATCGAGATAAAGATACAAGGGGTACGCATGTTTGATGTTAAGAAAATGAGATCATGCCATTACTGACTTGGATGATAATGAAAGGTGGTTTAGTAAATGAGCAAGAAAATATTAAGAGCACCTTTGTCTGATGAAATAGTCATAGCTATGGCTTGTCTTGTTGATGATGCTCAAGTTGATACTAGAGAACCAAGCCATTCAGATATTGAATTTCAAATTCAGCGTAGCGGACTTGAAAAGGCTGACCCAAAGAAACAAGGAAGAAGTGTTGGCAAGGCGAAGCGTATAAGGGCGGTATTAAGTTGGGCATTAGAAAATGATATTGATGCAGGTGAAAAGCTCGTTTATTACTTAATCTCAACAATTCGCGGACTGGGTGGTTTTAGATCGACATCTGTGAATTATGTTGGGCAGGAGGCGATTACCAATGCAATTCAAGCATTTAAAATGGAGGGATATACCTTATCAATTGACGGAGAATTTCTGCCTACTGTTCTCGAAAATCTTAGTAATAAAGATATCGAAAATGCTTTATACGCATATGTAAATCGTGCAAAACGCGGAGTGGAGGATGCAGCACTGCTTACTGGTACAGGCAAGGATTTACTTGAGGCAGTATCTGCACATGTCCTAGTTAATAAATGGGGAACTTATCCAACGACAGTAAACTTTCCAACTTTATTAGGACAGGCCTTTACAGCACTTGAGTTAGCTACTTCAAACACACCTGTTGAACAACATGAGCCTGCAAAGCGAAGAATGGAACGTGCATTATATGAATTAGCCTGTTCGATTAACAATCTTCGAAATAAGGAAGGTACAGGACATGGACGACCATTTGTATCATCACTTACTGAAGATGAAGCACGGGTTGCCATTGAGAGCATAGGAACCATATCAGAGTATTTACTCACTGCATTAAAAAAGAATAAATAATATTGTAATGTGCCAAATTTCAACTAACCCTGGTGTCCAGAGGCAATCGATAAGGGCAATTTCAACATCGGCAGCATTACCACAGAACAGGTATTACAGGCTGTGAATCTGGCTGTTACGATGGGTGAGAACGGTGATTCGGGAGTTGCCGTACCGGAGTATATAGATGAGAACGTGAGCACCAAGGTAGTGAAGATAATACAAAGCATACCGGATAGTTAACCGCATGGTGTGGAGTAAATAGAAACTGAAGGGGAGAGGAGTTAATCAATTGAGTTTTAGCAATCTTTACAACGACATTTTAAACAGAAAAGAAAAAATCAGCTTGATAGGCCTGGGGTATGCCGATTGCTGTTTCTTTTGCCAGGAAAGTTGCTGTTATCGGCTTTGATGTTAATCAAGCTAAGATTGATTTATATAAGAGTGGGATTGATCCTGCCAAAGAGGTGGGGGATGAGGCTATAGCTGCCTGTACGGTGGACTTTACTGCCGATGAAACGAGACTAAAAGAAGCCAAGTTTCATATCGTAGCCGTCCCGACGCCTGTAGATGTGGATCATACTCCTGACCTATCACCAGTCATTGGCGCCAGCACTACCCTGGGACGTAACCTTACCAGGGGGTCCATTGTGGTCTACGAATCTACTGTATATCCCGGAGTGACTGAGGAATTATGTGTTCCAATATTAGAACGGGAATCCGGCTTAAAGTGCGGGGTAGATTTTAAAATCGGTTATTCTCCCGAAAGAATAAATCCGGGCGATAAGGTGCACCGGCTGGAGACTATAGTAAAAGTCGTCTCCGGTATGGATGAGGAATGCTTGGATATAATCGCCCGGGTTTATGAGTTAGTGGTGGAAGCCGGTGTACATAGAGCAGAATCGATCATGGTGGCTGAGGCTGCCAAGGTTATTGAAAACTCGCAAAGAGATATTAACATAGCCTTTATGAATGAACTGTCGATTATTTTTAATAAGATGGGTATTGATACTAAGGCTGTCCTGGAAGCGGCGGGCACCAAGTGGAACTTTTTAAATTTCTTTCCTGGACTAGTTGGAGGCCATTGTATTGGAGTTGACCCTTATTATCTTACCTATAGGGCTGAGCAGATGGGGTATCATTCGCAGATAATTCTTTCCGGCAGAAGAATTAATGATGATATGGGCAAATATGTGGCTGAAAACACCGTTAAGAAAATGATTCAAGCCAATAAACCCATTAAGGGAGCCAATGTAGCTATTCTAGGTATCACCTTTAAAGAAGATTGTCCTGATAGTAGGAACACCAGAGTGATCGATATTATTAAAGAATTAAAGGAGTATGGCGTTAACGTACAGGTAATAGATCCTGTAGCTGATGCAAAAGAAGTTGAGGAAGAATACGGGATTCATTTAAATAGGTTAGAGGATATAAGAGGGGTGGATGCAGTAACTTTTGCCGTAGCCCACGAGGATTTTATTGACTTAAGCCTACAGGAAATCAAGGAATGGTATCGTGCTTGCCCTAATCATCTTTTTAACGTAATAAATGAACAAGTAGCCGCAACTATTGAAGATGGTTGTGAGAATACAAAAAATGTTCTCATTGACGTAAAAGGCATCTTTGACAGAGAAGAAGCAGAAGAATTAGATTATTTGTACTGGAGGCTTTAGGGTGGGTTACAAACATTTAGAGTTTAACCGGGATAGTATATTCCTGGTTACCGGGGGAGCAGGTTTTATTGGATCTAACATCTGTGAAGCTATTTTAGATATGGGTTATCAAGTAAGATGTATGGACAACTTCTCCACCGGGAAGAGAGAAAATATTGAGGGTTTATTACATAATAAAAACTTCACCTTAGTTGAAGATGATATTCGTAATTATGAAGCGTGCCTGGTGGTTTGTGAAGGGGTGGATTATGTACTTCATCAAGCGGCCTGGGGATCAGTACCCCGAAGCATAGAAATGCCCCTATTATATGAAGAAATAAATATTAGGGGTACTCTTAATATGATGGAGGCAGCCAGACAGCAGGGAGTCAAGAAACTTGTTTACGCATCCAGCTCATCGGTCTATGGAGACCATCCGGTACTTCCCAAAAAAGAGGGTCAGGAAGGTGAATTGCTTTCTCCTTATGCTTTGACAAAGCGTGTTGATGAAGAGTACGGAAAATTATATACCAAGCTGTATGGTTTGGACACCTATGGACTTCGTTATTTTAATGTGTTTGGCAGGAGACAAGACCCTGATGGTGCCTATGCTACTGTTATACCAAAGTTTATCAAGCAACTTCTAAATAATGCGCAGCCTACTATCAATGGAGATGGTAAACAGTCGAGAGATTTTACATATATTGAAAATGTTATTGAGGCAAATTTAAAAGCTTGTTTAGCACCGTCCGAGGCCGCAGGCCAGTCGTTTTATATTGCTTACGGCGGCAGAGATTACTTAATTGACATCTGCCATGAACTGTGCAAGGCACTGGGTAAAGATGTCGAGCCTATATTTGGCCTTGAGCGAGCAGGGGATATCAAGCACAGTAATGCGGATATTAGCAAGGCCAGAGAACTGCTGGGGTATGAGCCGGAATGGAGCTTTGAGCTGGGGATTAAGGGGCGATTGAGTGGTATCGGGAGAAATTGTAGCGAGATGTTTGGATGTTGATATATGAAAAAAACAAAAAAGTTATTTCTAACCTTAGCCATTATTCTAGTCATTTTAGAAGAGGGCGAAATGCAATAATGAATTAAGAGCAGAAACGGATTGCATAACTATATTGGTGATGGCAACAAAAAGGAGACAATAAATTGAGCTATTATAATCTCTAACTAAGGGGGGATATGATGTCGATCAATTCATATTTAACAGATTTAGCAAGTGATCTTGTTTTATCATCTGATGAAAAATCAAGAATAGGAACTTCTATTGATACATTGTCAAGAAGATTAGATCTATATTTTAATAATGGGGAATTACATAAGCATTTTCAATTTGGTTCGAGCACAAGAGGAACAATTTTGCCTAGAAAAGCAGATTCAGGATCGGACATTGATTATATGGTCGTTTTTAAAAATCCGAATAATTATAAACCTAATACTTTATTAGGGTATCTGAAAAAATTCATGGAGAAATATTATTCAACTTCTGAGATTTATAGGGATAGTCCTACAATGGTGTTAGAACTCAATCATATTAAATTTGAATTAGTGCCTGCTATTCAGGACTATTTTGGAAACCTTTCAATCCCATCTAAATTAAATTTACTTACCGAATGGATAAGTACCGATCCAACAGGATTTAATAAGAAGCTTACTGATGCAAATACCAGAAACAGCTCAAAATTAAAGCCAGTAATTCGCCTCATGAAATATTGGAATCGAGGAAAATTAAAAGGGCATTATTCATCATATGGTCTAGAAGAAAGGATTGTAAATAAGTATACATATTGTCCTAAAACTTCAGTAAGGGATTATGTCTACGAAATTATTGAGTCTCTTTCATATAATTGGGATGACCCTGAAACATTTAAAAACAAACTAAACTCCTCAAAAGAGATTATTAAAAAATGTAAAGAATACGAGTCAAACAATATGCCATACACGGCTTTAAGTGAAATAAAAAAACTTTTCCCAGAAATGTAGTGGTGATATTATGAGTGGTGAACGTATCGATTCTCTAGATAAGTATTATAAACAATTAAATTTTATTGATTTGGTTTGCACCGTACTATTTTGGCTAAATGCATCAGTATCAATATTGATATTTTTTCTAAATGGATACCAGGTAGTAAGAGAAGTCCTGACCTACGTTTTTATAGTTACTACTGTGATGTTCTTTATAGCTGACAATTACCTTAGCATTTATTTAATACCTTCTGTGGAAGGGAAAAGACGAGTTCATCTTATATCAAAATCACTTGACGTACCACTGGATTACGAAATCACCCAAAAGTATTATAATAATGACATTGAACCATCGATTACAAAACTAGGCGCTCATATTTTTGAGAACTCTTTGTTTGCTAAAGAAGTTACTGTAAGAATGTGCTCTATAGAAAGAAGAAAAATACTGTTTTATGCTGCTATATGGATTGTTTCTTTAACAATTAGAACTGTGGACTTAGAATTCATAGCGATTATATCTCAGACACTATTTGCATCCACATTATTAACCAAATGGCTTAAATTGGAATATTTAAGAATCAAAAATGAACAGATATACAATTGCTTATATGATTTGTTTCTTTTGCGAAGAGATAATGATGATGCAAGATTATCAGCTAAATTTTTAGATTGTTTCGTTTCGTATGAAGCAGCAAAAGCATATTCAGGGATTAAACAGTCATCTAAAATATTCTTTGAAATTAATGACACGTATACTGAAGAATGGGAACGAATAAAAGAAAAATTGGAAATAAAATAAATGATGAATAAGAAAGGTGAATGTTTATGAGAGATACACAGAAGAAGCTAATTCTTATGGATTGTAAGATAATGTTAAAAAACTTGGTGACATTCCTTTTGACCTTTCATATGAAATGTTACAAAATGACCTTTGGAATATAGGGAGTAAATATGGCGTTACAGGCTTTGAGGTTTTTAAACTGCTTATGGAGAATTTTCCAGTGAAGGGAAAGAAAGATGAAGAAAAGTAAAAGCTTAATTGAAGCGTTGAATAGTTTGGCAAGCGTAACTCAAACCCTTTTTTTAAAAATGCCTGTACTCTTTTTAGTCATTATTTATTTGATCGATTTAGGTATAAGAGGATATTTGTCTGCAGGTTTTTCAGTCACTACATTATTGGGAATTTTAATTTTATTTATATCAATTGGTCTTTATATAAACACAAAGAGTTTTGCAGAAACAACTCTGAGTTTTATATTGGGCGTTTTGACAATATATGCTATTGATTGGGAATCTGCCAACATTACACTTTTTGTAATTCTATATTTATCATATGTTATATTAGCGTTTTTTATTTCTTCAATACGATTGGCAGCAAAACAAGAAAGCATTTTGGTTCAAGCTGCATGTAAATTAGATATTGATGACTATGATTCGGTATATAAGAGAATTAAAGAAATTTCACAAAAATCGACAAAACATAATCAGCTTTCAATCATAGAAAAAAGTGAGATTATAAGATATCTTGCATTCAGACAAGTAATAATTGGAGAGTATGATGAAGCTATAAATATTATAGAATTAATAAAAGGTGTAACTCAAATAGATCTGATTCAATGTTGCGAAATTTACTATAGCTTTTATACATACATTTATAATAGGAGACCAAGTCCTCCAAATATATCTCGTGAAATTGAAAAAATGTTTGATAAGGTAACCACTTTAACGATAGCATACAATGAGTTCTTTGATATATTTTCCAACACAAAGCGTATTCTAGTTGAAGATAAAATCAAATATGATAAATATTTGACTGAAATTCGTTTGTATGCATTGAAAGGATACAGTAGTGCCGACATTACTGAAATTCTTAAAAGTGAATATTTAAATTAAAGCAACATCAAGAAAACGTCCGCACCCCCTT
>JAQUIZ010000064.1:13365-16453 GCA_028683355.1 Fermentimonas sp. | reverse complement strand
TGTTGCTACTTTCTACTCTATGATGAAAATTGTGTATGGTTACTTTTAGTTTCTCATTTTGTTTAAATGCATCATAAATACTTGTAAGAAAGTTATACGACACTTCACAGTCGGCGTCCATGGATACAATAATACCCTTTTCATTTTCAGTCTTATAAAAATGATCAACTGCCAGGTCCATCCCTATTTTTCGTGCAAGACCTACTCCGGCATGCTTGTCAGGAAGACATTCTAATATCAGATATTTAACTGCAATATCATGTTCATTAGTTTTCTTTACGTAATCTAATAGCTTCAATGCAGTATCTCTGTTTCGAGATACAATTTCTAAATCAGTTTTGATCGCCGAATTAATGATTACTAAAATAGTTACATTTACCTCCGGTTTTTTACAGTTTCTGATATTTTCTAAGGTACTAATTAAATCAGGTTCATCATAACAAGGTATAACAATAACAATACCGGATTTATGAAATTCATGTCCATTATCACTAAGATAACTATAATTCTGTTTTAGGAGGTATTTCTTAAATGTTTTAGTCATGAAGTAAAATTAAGAATATATATCCAAAAAAGGGCTCTTTGAAACAAAGAACCCTAATGGTTTTTTTGAAATAATCTCACTTCAACTTATTCTGTTGGAGTTGTAGCAGTTGCCGGTCCATATTTATTATTAAGGAACTGTACCACTTCATCAGTGATATCATATTTATCCTTAGCGTAAATTAATGTACTGGTTGAAATATTACTAAAAATAATTTCGTAATTTCTCTCGCGGTTAAACTCTGTCAATCTAACTTTAATGGTATCTTCCATTTGTAGATTCAGTTTCTGCTGTTCAAGCATGAAATCCTGCGACAACCTGTCAGCCAGCTGTTGATACTCCTGATTCATCTGAAGTATACGTTCCTGTTCCTGCTGAGCTCTTTCCTGACTCAAAAAGGCATTATTACGCAATTTACGTTCAAATTCCTGTGCAGCAGAGTTAATCTGATTCTGACGCTGATTAAGTGTAGCTCGGGTACTCTCTTCTTTTCTTAAAAGAGATTCATTTAAATCTTTTGCAAAATTATAGTTCATTAAGAGTGAGTCTACGTTAACATAAGCTATTGGCAAAGTAACTGAAGAGTCATTTAATAAGATTGATAAATCTCTACTGCCGGCCTCTTTTCCGGATTTGCCTGTTGTAAAATACAGGATAAAAAGTACAATAACTGCAATAGCCAGTACTCCACTGACTAAATAATTGGTGAAATTCTTCATTATTAAGGAAGTTTATAATTTTTCGTTTTTCATTAATTTCACAATAGGACTTTCTTTGTGGCGATATTCAGTATCTTGAGAAGTAGCACAACTTATACCTCTTTCTTGCATTGCTTTACTTGCACCTATGTGTGTATTGGGGAATTCACCTTTTTTCGTAAAAAAAACACGTACACCCATTAAAAGTATTGCTATAAAACCTACTGTTATACCTATAATTATTGTTTGTAACATAATAATCCTTCTTTTCGTGCCGCAAAGATAGATTATTTACCCAATTAATCATGATTTTTTCTTATTAAAGATGCTAAAATTATTGCATGAACGTTTTTTTTCACCTATTTTTATAGATTAGAAATTATTAATATTAATATACTATGACAATAAAAGATTTAGAACCATCTGCAATATGGGGTTATTTTTTTGATATTACTCAAATCCCCCGTCCTTCAAAAAAAGAAGAAAAGATCAGGGCTTATTTACTTGATTTTGCTGAAAAACACAATCTCGAAGTAAAGCAGGACAAGGCAGGCAACATACTTATAACAAAGCCTGCTACACCGGGCAAAGAGGATCTGCCTACTATAATTCTTCAATCTCATATTGATATGGTTTGCGAGAAAAACTCAAACATAGAACATGATTTTGACAATGACCCAATTGAAACAATTATTGAAGGCGACTGGGTAAAAGCCAACGGTACTACTCTCGGTGCCGACAATGGAATAGGTGTTGCTGCAGAACTGGCTGTACTGGCATCTGATGATATTGCCCATGGTAAAATTGAAGCTTTTTTCACGGTTGACGAAGAGACCGGATTAACAGGTGCAAATGCTTTGGAGAAAGATTTCCTGACAGGGAATCTCCTAATTAACCTGGATACCGAGGAAGAGGGTGAAATATATATAGGGTGTGCAGGCGGAAAAGGGACTAAAGCTTATTTCAAATATAAAGAAAAAGATGCTCCAATGAAATACTTCTGGTTCAGAGTGATGGTAAAAGGATTAAGGGGTGGACACTCCGGTAGCGATATTGATAAAGGTTACGGAAATGCCAATAAGATTCTTGCCCGCTTTTTAAACTCCATTTCCCGGAAAAAATATGATATGATTCTTTCTGAAATTGGCGGTGGAAATCTTCACAATGCTATTCCAAGGGAAGCATTTGCGCTGTTAGGTGTCAAAGAGAAATATAAAGAAGATATCAGAGTAAAACTAAATACATTTCTAGCTGATGTACAGAATGAATTAAAACATACTGAGCCGAATCTTGATATTCAGCTGGAATCGGTACAAATCCCTTCAAAAGTAATTAACAGAAAAACAACCGAAAAACTTATTCTTGCACTTAATGCATGTCCCCATGGCGTTATAGGAATGAGTCACGACATTCCCGGTCTTGTTGAAACGTCAACAAACCTGGCTTCCATAAAAATGTTGCCTGATAATCAGATTGAAATTGGCACAAGTCAGCGCAGCTCAGTTGAGTCACAAAAAAGATATATAGTTAATAAGGTGTCATCTGTATTTGAACTGGCAGGCGCTAAAATCATTCATAACGAAGGATATCCGGGATGGCAGCCAAATCCTGATTCTAATCTGCTTAAGCTTGCACAAAGAGAATACAAAAATCTTTATAATAAAGATTCTAAGGTGAAGGCTATACATGCAGGACTTGAATGCGGATTGTTCTTAGAGAAATATCCCAATCTGGATATGATCTCGATTGGACCTGATATGACTGATGTTCATTCACCCGATGAGAAAATGAAAATTTCTTCTGTAGGTAAATTCTGGGATTTCCTGGTAAAAATATTGGAGAATAT
>JAQUIZ010000064.1:0-13265 GCA_028683355.1 Fermentimonas sp. | reverse complement strand
TAATTATAAATGGCGACACTCTTGATGTGTTAGTTTGTCACTTTCCTTCAAGAAGTGGAGGACAAAAAGAGACAGAGAAGGCAAGGATTGAATCAGCGAAAGCTCTAAGAAACAGGGTTGACAGTTTAATTTCGAAGCGTGATACTGCAAATATAATTATCATGGGCGACTTTAACGATCAACCCAACGACAAAAGTATGTCTGCAGTACTTCGGGCAAACTGTAACAACATACCCTCTGACAGCGAATCATCAGAAACTAAAAACGAGAAAGAACTGTTTAACTTGTTCCGCAGCGGGGAGATTGATAATGATAAGGGGACCTATAAATACCAGGGCAAATGGTATATAAATGACCATATTATAGTAAGCGGCAACCTTTTAAATGCAAAAAACCCGATCATTGTTAAAAATAGCGAGGTAAATATTTATGCCGGAGATTTCCTTTTAGAAGATGATCTGAAATACTACGGAAAGAAACCATTCAGAACCAATATGGGACCTCGTTATAATGATGGATTCAGTGATCATCTGCCAATTTATATGGATTTAATAATTAATGTACCTTAAGGAATTTAAATATTGGTTCAGCGACTCATTTTTTCAAACTTTATATTAAAACAGTTGGTTTGTTTCATAAATTAGCCATACATTTGTGTACTCTATAGTAGACAGAAAAATAAAATCAGAAAGATTAAATCAACAATTACAACTTTATAAATAAATAAAAACCTATGAATCCATTACTTATTAATTTAAACGGCTGGGAAATCCCTATTATTGTAATAGTTATACTTATTCTATTCGGAGGCAAGAAAATACCTGAATTCATGAAAGGTCTTGGAAAAGGCATCAATAGTTTCAAGAAAGGACTTAACGATATTGAAGAAGATATCAAAGCAGATCCTTCAGATCAAAAAACTACAGGCGATAAATAATTAAAATTCAGAACCCTATAGCGAACGGGTATACACATGGCAGAGAAAGAAATGTCCTTTTGGGATCATCTGGAAGAATTCCGATGGACTATTATTCATATTATCATTGCTGTTGTAGTCTTTTCTATACTGGGATTCATCATTATCCCACTTATTTTTGACTCTATAATATTAGCACCGCGTAATTCTGATTTTGCCACCTACAAGTTTCTGGATAAAGCAAGTCAATATATACCATTATTACCGGATTTTTCTGCTGATTCATTCAATGTACAGATGTTGAATATAAACATGACTACACAGTTCATGACCTATATTTCAACATCTTTCGCATTTGGAGTTCTTTGTACTATCCCATATATATTATATGAAATCTGGAAGTTCATCAGTCCGGCACTCTATGAAAACGAAGCAAAAGGAGTAAAACAAGCCTTTGGATTCGGTGGAGTTATGTTTATAATCGGGTGCCTGGTTGGTTATTTCATTGTATTCCCATTAATATTCCGATTCCTTATAACATTTGAATTGAGTGAGTCCATAGAAAATATGATCTCACTCGATTCTTACATGAGTAATTTCTATACTCTTATATTGATTATGGGGTTGGTATTCGAACTTCCACTGGTATTTTGGCTGCTATCTAACCTTGGATTGGTTTACCGTTCTTTCTTTAGAAAATTTCGTCGCCATGCAGTAGTTGGTTCACTTTTAGCAGCAGCACTTATCACACCTTCAGGGGATCCATTCTCTCTTTTTGTGGTTACCCTACCTATCTACGCTCTTTGGGAGATCAGCGCTTTCGTTGTTAAAAAAGATCCGCCGGAAGAGGAAGAAGAAAGTCTACCTGCTGTAATTGACTAAATATTAAGCTATCTGTTATTTATCACAATTTTACCAAATGGTGTGAAAGCCAGCTTCATCAATTTGAAGTGTTGATTCCCAAAAGGAATTCCAATGATGGTGATATAAAAAAGTAAGCCAAACAGCAGGTGAGTCAGCACAATTGGCAGACCTCCCACAAAAAACCAAATAACATTCATCAGTACAGAAATGCAACCTGAGGATGTTTTACTGTGTACTACCTTCTTACCGAAAGGCCATAGCGCCACTTCAGCCAGTTTTAATGACTGCAGGCCGAAAGGTATACCTATTATTGTAACCATCAATGTTATACTTCCGATTACATATTCTATGGCAATTATGAACCCGCCAAAAACTACCCAAATAATATTCCCAAGCGTTTTCATTTAACAGCTATCACTTCAATTTCAACTAATGCATTCTTTGGAAGTGTTTTTACTGCGAGGGTCGACCTTGCAGGAAAAGAATCTTTGAATTGCGTGGCATATACTTGATTCATACCATCAAAGAGCGAAATATCACTTAAGAATACAGTCGTCTTTACTACATGTCCGATATTCATCTCTGCAGCTGAAAGAACTGCTTTTATATTGATGAAAATCTGTTCTGTCTGTTCCTTTACTCCACCGGGAACAAAATTACCTGTTGTGGGATCTATTGGCAACATACCGGATATAAACAGCATTCCGTTAACTTCAATTGCCTGACTGTATGGTCCTATTGCTTCAGGAGCATTCTTTGTAGATACAACTTTTTTCATTTCACCATCAATTTAGAGATCAAACTGCTTAATAATCAATCTGCTTACAAACATAAATTCAAATGTTTCTCTGACGCAGAACTTCGTATATCATAACACCTGCAGCAACAGATACGTTCAGTGATTTTATATTTCCTACCTGAGGAAGCTTAACAAGCTCATCACTAATCCTAAGATGTTCATTATCTATTCCCACATCTTCCGAACCCATTAATATTGCAACAGGTACTGTCAGATCAACTTCAGTATAAAGTTCTGCCGCTTTTTCTGATGCAGCAACAACCTTAACCCCACTGTTTTTCAAAAACAGAATTGATTCCTTCAGACTTTTTTCACGACATACCGGAATACTATGCAAAGCTCCGGCGGAAGTTTTAATAGCATCTGCATTAACAGAAACACTACCTCTCTCAGGTATAACAATGGCGTCTACTCCTGCAACTTCGCATGTACGGGCTATCGCTCCAAAATTACGAACATCTGTCAGACCGTCCAATACAAGAATAAAAGGGTTTTTGCCCTCTTCATATAGTAAAGGTATAATATGTTCCAGCTTCTGGTATGTTACAGCAGAGATAAATGCTATAACACCCTGATGGTTTTTCCTTGTAATCCTGTCGATTCGTTCTACAGGAACCTTCTGCATAGGAATCTCATACTCCCGCAGAAGCTGATACAGTTCGCTTATCAACTCACCCGACAGTTCTCTCTTAATCAATACCCTGTCTATATCTCTCCCGGCTTCAATTGCCTCAATTACAGCACGAATGCCGAAAATCATTTCTTTCTCTCTCATATTTTTTATTAAGATTGTATACCAAGAATAGCTTTGGCATTTTCTATTGCTTCGGTTGTTACTTCAGCACCACTCAGCATCTGAGCAATCTCATCAACTCTTTCGGAAGAGGATAAGACCTTGATATTTGATGTAACACCGTTTTGAGTTTCCTCCTTAAATACAACAAAATGAGCATCACCCTTTGAAGCTATCTGAGGTAAATGAGTGATAGTAATAACCTGCATCCCTCTACTCATCTGCCGCATGATAGTACCTACCCTGTCTGCAATATCTCCGGAAGTACCTGTATCTATTTCATCAAAGATTATAGTTGGCAGTGCTGTTGCGCCTGCAATCATAGCTTTCAGACAAAGCATCAGTCGTGATATCTCACCACCCGAAGCAACTGCTGAAACTGGCTGAAGAGCTGTATTCTTGTTAGCTGAAAATAGGAACTCAAGATTATCAATACCTGTTATATCAGGGGTATGCTTTTCTCTGAAATCACATTTAAAGCGACTATTTGCTATTTTCAAATATGTAAGCCTGTCAATCAATTGCCTCTCAATTTCAGGAACTGCATCTTTTCTCTTTTTACTTAACACCTTACCTTTCTCCAGCATAAAGGCATGCATTTCTGATGTTCTCTTTTCTAGTAACAATATTCTTTCATCCAGTGATTCAATATTCTTTAGTTGAGAAGCAATATCATCACGAAGCAATATCAATTCTTCAACTGTCGTTACGGAGTGTTTTTTCTGTAAGCTGTAGATAGCACTTAGTCTGTCTTCAATTAACTGTTGACGGTCAGGATCAAAATCAACTTCCTCAAAAATACGAGAAGCCTCTTCCCGCACATCTTTCAAATCGATATAAGCAGATCTTACTCTCTCTGTCAGTTCTGATACCTTAGGATAAACATTCTGTACATTCTGCAGTACATCTTTTGTTGATTTTAGTAACGATTCAATATTTTTCTCATCTTCCGAAAGCATGGATATCACAGTAAATAATCCTGATTTTATCTCCTCGGAATGTGTGAGTGCTTCAAGTTCTTCTTCCAGCTCTTCCTGTTCACCCGGTTTAAGTGAAATATCTGATAAACCTTTAAGCTGAAATCGCAGGTAATCCTCTTCTTTTCTGTTCTTTTGAGACTGTAAACGTGTTTCGTTCAGCTCTTTTTCTGATGATCGGTAGTCATTATATGCCTTCTCATATTCTTTCAGCTCTTCGTCAGTCATTGCAAGAGTGTCAACCACATTCAGCTGGAAAAGATTATCATTCAGAGCAAGATTCTGATGTTGCGAATGAATATCAATCAATCTTTCTCCAATTTCCCTAAGATCATTAAGGTAAACAGGTGAGTCATTTACAAAAGCACGTGATTTGCCATTACTCCATATTTCCCTGCGGATTATGCATTCATTTCCGTCATATACCCAATCATGCTGGCCGAAAAATGATTTGAGATTATAAGACGATATATCAAAAACTCCTTCAATGAAACACCTGTTTTCGCCATGTTTGATATGCCGACTCTCAGCTCTTTGACCTAGAATTAGTGATAATGCACCCAGTACAATCGATTTACCGGCACCTGTTTCTCCTGTAATCACAGTTAACCCTGAGTCGAACTCTATATGAATAGAGTCAATCAGTGCATAATTTTCTATTGATAATGATTTCAGCATAAAATAAACAAATCCCTTTTGTTAATCCTTAATTCAAATGGGAACTCCATCAAACAAAAATACATATTATTTCGGAGATTCCGTTTTCATGATATTGATTTCTTCGGGATTTAAAACCATAAATTCGGTTCTCCTATTTAACTGATCTGAGATTTCTTGCTGTTCAGGTGATAGATTATCAATAAACTTCTCAGTAAGAATATCACCTTCTTTAAAAAAATCGTAAGTACCTGCGAGACTACTGTTTATCATTTTTGGGTTAGACTTACCAAATCCTGTTGTTTTTAGTCTTTCACCATCTATACCTTTTTTTATTAAATAGTCAGCAACTGATTGAGCACGATTAGCTGAAAGCTTAATATTATACTCCTCATCCCCAAACCTGTCGGTGTTTGCCGATATCTCTACATATATTTCAGGATGCTCATTAATCAGAGCTACAAGCTTATCGAGTTCCGATTTCGACTCTTCACGAAGTGTGGCACTATCAAAATCGTAGAAAATATTTTCCAGTATCACAGGTTTATTATATGGTATTAATTCAAAGTCTACATAATAAGTAGTATCAATTTCCTCATTTGTTGTCTGCAATACCTGCTTTTTATTTAGAAATCCATTTGCACTCGCCATTAACACATACGACACACCTCTTTCAGCTTCAAAATTATACTCACCAACATTATTAGTAATTAATTTTCGTTGAAAACCGTCACTCCCAACTACTGAAACAGTAACACCTGACATAAACTCATCTTCCTGGTCCACTGCAAAACCCTCAATATTTATTTTTACAGACGGATACTCAAAAGAAAACAGATGATCATAGCCCCTCACATCATTACGGTTAGAGCTGAAGTATCCTTTTTCAGCATTACGTTCGAATGTAATGCCAAAGTCGTCTTGAGACGAATTAACAGGTGATTTCATATTTTCAATTTGCCACTCATTTGTTACTTTGCTGTATTGAGCTGCAAAAAGATCTAGTCCACCCATTCCTTGATGTCCATCGGATGAGAAGTATAATCTATTTTCATCACGTACATAAGGAAACATTTCGTTACCGGGACTATTTATAACGGGCCCTAAATTCTCAACCGAAATAACATTATATGATGATGAAAGCAAAGCACGCCAGATATCTTTTCCGCCATAACCACCCGGCATATCAGATACAAAATAGAGAAACTTCCCAGAGGGTGAAATTGAAGGATGAGCAAAAACAGCAGACGAGTCAACATTATTAATTTCAAAAGAACTGCCATTTGTCCATATGCCATTTACTCGTCTGGAGATATAAATTTCAGGCCTGGTTGGTTTTTCAGTATCGGGATAACTAACCGTGTAAAACATAAATCTGCCATCAGAAGTTATTGATGGTGTACCTTCATCATATTCACTGTTAATCTCAGAGTTGAGTATTTCAGGTTTCTGCCATTCGCCCCTGGAATTCTTTTTTGAGATGAAAATATCAGTATATTTAATGCCGGTAACCGGACTTCTATTTTCTCCCGAAGCACTTTCTCCCGAAGATGTGAAATATATCAGCTCATCGTTATGTGACAAGAGCGGACTAAACTCTGCCCTGCCGGAATTAAAAATATTTACTCTTTCAACTTTATATCGGGTTGGATTTTCTTTCCAAACTTTTGCCAGCTCAGCACCTATTCTGCCGTTTAATGCCAAACTGTTACCGGGGGACAATTTCAAGAAATCATCGTATGCTTCAACAGCTAACTCATACTCACCTTCTCTGTGGAGCATTTTTGCATAATGCAGATACATAAGTGTATCCGGATAGTCGAAACGGATTGCGTTTTGATATGCCGATAGAGCTCTTGAAGTACGGCCAAGTTTCCTATTCACCTCAGCCATTTCGTAAGATATTATACCACGCAGCAGCTCCCTCTCTCTGGGAGTGTCATGATATAACTTTCTATAAGATTCTGATGCAATAAAGTATTCCCCATTAACATACTGATCTCTCGCGTCACTCAGTTTAACAGGGCTACAGGAAACCGGCATTAATATTAAAGCCAGTAGTAAAGCATATAATAAGTAATATTTCAATTCCGCTTATTTTTACTATAAACGGCTTTTGGGATGAAATATTGCAGAACATGGCATAATCAACCATTACTGATGCTCTGGCCTTAATAGATCGTTTACTGTTTTAACCGGATTAAATGTTGAAACCGGCACTTCAACAAAAATTGTATTCCAGTCGCTCATTGCACCATTCCATAGCCCTGGAAGCTCCAATGCTTTCAAATCCTTTCCATCTTTTGATTTATGTGATATAAATCCGGTGTTTTTATCCACAAACTTGGTTAGGTTGAATTTATTATTCTGATAACATTTCACTCCACATACTAAATCAACGGGATTGAAGTGCGACCCATTTTTAAAAGCTTTGATTGCTTCCGGGTTATTTTTATCAATCTGCGAACTCTCAAGAATCTGCAGAGAAGCAGTTCCATCTGAATTAACAGCAATAAATGGTCCCCCACCCGGTTCTCCAACATTCTTCACCATTCCACATACCCTGAAAGGACGATCAAGTTTTTTTCTCAGATACTTTTTAAGATCCTCATCTGTTTCAAACGTCTCTTTATTAGAAATGTGTAAATCATTTTTAGTAAATAAAAGCATTTCCGACAGTTCCTCAGTGCCAACATCATAAGACTCAAGCCTGTTCAGGTATTCAAAAGCTCGTTGCTGAAATGAAACCAGTACGCCTGCAAGCAGCTTCTTATAACGGGCTTCGTTTGCTTTTAATCTATCGGGAAGAACATTATCCACATTTTTTATAAAAATTATATCTGAATCTATATCATTAAGGTTTTCTATAAGTGCACCATGCCCTCCTGGACGAAATAACAGTGATCCATCCTCTTCCCGGAATGGCTCATTATTCATATCTACAGCAATAGTGTCAGTAGTAGGTTTCTGAATACTATATGTAATGGAAAATTTTGCATCAAGTTTATGCTCATAATTTATTTTCCTTGCTGCGACCAATATTTCAAATAGTGGCAGGTGCTCTTCGGATACTGTAAAATGTACATTCACCTTCTTTTCTGCATTTTTGGCATAAAACACACCTTCAGTTAGATGTTCGCCAACCGGGGTTCTGTTACCTTCGGGGTAATGATGAAAAAGCAGCAAACCTTTTGGCAAACTGCCATAATCAAGCCCATCCGGTGAAAGCAATGCAGCAACAATATCCTTATAATTACCCTCCTCAAGCATTTTACTTACACTCTTACCAAAAACAGTTTTGCATGTTTCGTCAAGCGATCCGTAAAAAGCAAACCTCTGAATATTCTCAAAGAAGGTTTTCTCAAAATCAGTTGAAGGTTCATCGTAGTCTGAATTATAAAAAGCATATAGATCTTTAAACATACGACTTGCTGCTCCTGAAGCCGGAACAAATTTGGTTACAGTTTTTTCACTATTCAAATATTTACTCCATATATCCAAATATTGAGCCTCTTTATCTTCATTAATTTTTAAAATGCCATTCCCGATTGATGCTGCAGACTCAATCTGCAAGAAAGGAAAACCGGATTTGAAATAATCCAGCTGTGTTTTAATCTGAGATTCTGTGATTCCTTTCTTCTTCAGTAAATCAAGGTCTTGTTTTGTGTACATAATTTTTATTGTTAAGCATTGAATGACAAACTCATAGCGCTTAAGCCGACACTTAATAAATGAACTCATAATGCAGGCGCTGTGAACTAACAACCCAAAGATAAAAAAAATATGCCTAAAAGAATAAAAACAGCAAAAAAACTCAAAAAAAGAGCAATTCTAATCAGTCATTATGACAGATTTGACATACATCCTGAATTTTGGCACAAGATTTGAGAATAAAATGATAAGAGAAATAAATTATCAGGATAAAATAGAAACTATATAAAATAAAATAGATTACAAATATGGGAAAAATAATCGGAATCGACTTAGGTACAACAAATTCATGTGTCGCCGTGATGGAGGGAAATGAGCCTGTTGTAATACCTAATAACGAAGGAAAACGAACTACACCTTCTGTTGTTGCTTTTGTTGATAACGGAGAGCGTAAAGTTGGTGACCCTGCAAAACGTCAGGCAATTACAAATCCAAGTAATACAGTTTCTTCCATAAAAACATTTATGGGTGAAACTTTTGACCAGGTGCAGAAAGAAATCGGCAGGGTACCTTATAAAGTAGTACGCGGCGATAACAACACTCCGCGTGTTGACATTAACGGTCAACTTTATACACCTCAGGAAATTTCTGCTATCGTTCTGCAAAAAATGAAAAAAACTGCAGAGGATCATCTGGGACAAGAGGTTAAGGAAGCTGTCATCACTGTTCCTGCATACTTCAGCGATGCTCAGCGTCAGGCCACTAAAGAGGCAGGTGAAATTGCAGGACTTACCGTTCGTCGTATTGTAAACGAGCCCACGGCAGCAGCACTTGCTTATGGCCTGGACAAACAGAACAAAGATTCTAAAGTAGCTGTATTCGACCTTGGTGGCGGTACATTTGACATCTCTATTCTTGAGTTGGGTGACGGTGTTTTCGAGGTAAAATCTACAAATGGTAATACTCACCTTGGTGGTGATGACTTCGACCACAGAATCATAGATTGGCTGGCAGAAGAGTTCTTAAATGATGAGGGCTTAGATTTGCGTAAAGACCCAATGGCTCTCCAAAGATTGAAAGAAGCTGCAGAAAAGGCCAAGATTGAACTTTCAAGTGCTACTACAACTGAGATTAATCTTCCTTATATAATGCCGGTTAACGGTATTCCAAAACACTTGGTAAAAACTCTGACACGTGCTAAGTTCGAACAGTTAATTTACGACCTGTTACAGGAATGTAAGGAACCGATACAAAACGCAATGAGAGATGCAGGTATGAGCAACTCTGACATTGACGAAGTTATACTTGTTGGTGGTTCCACCAGAATTCCTGCCGTACAGGAAATGGTAGAATCTCTTTTCGGCAAGAAACCGCACAAAGGAGTTAATCCTGATGAGGTTGTAGCTATCGGTGCAGCTATCCAGGGAGCCGTATTAACAGGTGAAGTTAAAGATGTGCTTCTGCTTGATGTGACACCTTTGTCACTTGGCATTGAAACATTAGGCGGTGTGATGACAAAACTCATCGATGCAAACACAACAATTCCAACCAGGAAGAGTGAAGTATTCTCAACTGCAGCAGACAATCAGCCTTCGGTTCAGATAAATGTACTGCAGGGTGAACGTTCACTTGCTAGAGATAACAAACAAATCGGAGTATTCAACCTGGACGGAATTCCACCTTCCCCACGAGGAGTACCTCAGATCGAAGTTACTTTTGATATAGATGCTAACGGCATCTTAAATGTAACAGCGAAAGATAAGGCTTCGGGCAAAGAACAAAAAATCAGAATTGAAGCATCTTCCGGATTAAGTGATGATGAAATCAAAAGAATGAAAGAAGAGGCTGCGGCAAACGCTGAAGCTGATAAGAAAGAGAAAGAGCGTATTGATAAGCTGAATCAGGCAGACTCGACTATTTTCCAGACCGAAAAACAACTGAAGGATCTTGGAGATAAATTACCTGCTGATAAGAAAGGCCCTATCGAAGCTGCACTCAACAAACTGAAAGAAGCTCATAAAGCACAAAATTTAGACGGAATAGATGCTGCAACAAACGAACTAAATGCAGTATTCCAGGCAGCTTCTCAGGAAATGTACAATGCAGCTAATGCACAGGGTGGAGCACAGCCGGGAGCAGATGGAGGCCAACAGTCATCACAAGGAAATGATAAACCTTCTAATGATGATGTAACAGATGTAGATTTCGAAGAAGTTAAATAATGATATAAGCAAACTACATATATCTATATAATTAAAGCGGCTATCTCAAGTTTTCTTGATGATGGCCGCTTTTTGGTTATTAACAGAGATAGACTTTAGCTGAATCAACAACGTACCTTATTCACATCTAAGTCTGATCAACTTCGTTTAATTATGAGGAGATACTGGACTTGGTAAGGCTGAGGTAAGACACAAACAAGAACTAAGTTTGGATTTTGTAGGGGTGTTGCAATAAAACAGTTGTACAAATGAGCGCAAAAAGAAACAAAAAATCTGATTATGAGATTGATCTTTATATTTTTATTCTTATCTTTGCAGCCCAAATAGAAAGGAGGTTATTGCAACACTCAGATATAAAACAGAGATAAGGGATAATTAATATAAACTATAATTAGTTAGATTAATCAAGTATAACAAATGCTTATACTGATGTTTCTATAAATCCCAATTGCAATAATATTCATAAATAACAAAAAAACAAATTTCAAAGAATGATAGTAGTACCATTAAAAGAAGGCGAAAATATAGAAAGAGCCTTAAAGAAATTCAAACGCAAATATGAAAAAACAGGTGTAGTTAAAGAACTTCGCAGACGTCAGGCATTCATGAAGCCTTCTGTGAAGAATCGCAAACAAAAACAGCACGCTGTATATGTTCAGAAAATGCAAGAAAACGAAGAATAAAATTTCCAGAATCTGAATATTTTCTTTAACTTCGTAGCTGAAAAGATTCATTGAAAGCTACCGGATGTGGAAAGAAAAATTTACTGATTATCTCCGTTATGAGAAGAACTACTCTTCTCAGACGGAGATTTCTTATTTAATAGATCTTACTCAATTCGAAGATTTCATTGTTAAGGAAACAGGGAGTTTTATACCCTCTGAAATTGACAATGATATTATACGAATCTGGATGAGCTCATTAATGGAGCAGGGAATGAAGCCAAGTACAGTAAACAGGAAGCTAAGCTCATTAAAAACGTTCTTTAATTATCTTGAGAGAAAAGAGGTTATTACAAAAAATCCTGCAAAACTTATTGCAGGACTAAAAACCCCTAAAAAACTTCCGGTTTTCGTGAATGACAGAGATATGACTAAAATACTTGATAATCCCGACAATTACTCTGATGATTTTAAAGGATGCCGAGATCGGTTTTTAATCGAACTATTATATGTAACGGGAATGCGACGTGCCGAAGTTATATCTCTAAAAGATAATGATATCGACTTAAACACATGTAATATAAGAGTGACAGGAAAAGGAAATAAACAGCGATTTATTCCTTTTTCGGATGACACCAAGAAGAAATTTCTTCAATATATAGATGTAAGAGACTCTGAAATCAAGAACAAATCACCATTTTTGTTTGTTAAAGAAGATGGAGAGCCATTGAATCCTATACTGGTTTACAATATTATTCGCTACCATTTGAATGAGGTCCCTACTCTGTCTAAAAAGAGTCCACATGTTATTCGCCATTCATTTGCGACCGAAATGATGAACAATGGTGCCGAGATTAATGCTGTAAAAGAGCTTCTGGGTCATGTGAGTCTCTCATCGACGGAAATCTATACTCATGTTACATTTGAAGAAATGAAAAAAACTTATCAAAAAGCTCACCCAAGAGCAAATAAATAGAGGAGGAAAATTTATGGAACTAACAATTCAATCTGTAAACTTTGATGCATCTGACCAGTTAAAAGCTTTTACTGAGAAAAAAATAAAAAAGCTTGAACGTTTTTCTGATGAAATTATTCAGGCCGAAGTGATCCTGAAGGTTGTAAAACCGGATTCTGTAAAGAACAAAGACGCTGCCGTCAAGCTAAATATTAAACAAAAAGATGCATTCGCAAATAAAACCGCAGATACTTTTGAGGAAGCTATTGACCTGTGTATTATGGCTATTGAGAAACAAATCTTGAAGACTAAAGAAAAAACAAAAGATAACTTTTAAAAAAATCAAGCAAAAGTTTTGGCATCTATAAAAATATCACTACCTTTGCGACCGTTTCACTCCTAAAAACGTTTAGGAACGGTTAAAATCAAGCATAGAAGCCTCTTTAGCTCAGTTGGCCAGAGCACGTGATTTGTAATCTCGGGGTCGTTGGTTCGAATCCGACAAGAGGCTCAGAATTTTTTGGGCAGTTACCAGAGTGGCCAAATGGGGCTGACTGTAACTCAGCTGGCTTACGCCTACGGTGGTTCGAATCCATCACTGCCCACTTTTTTCTTGATTTAGTGATACTGTAATTGGATCAGTAAATCATTTTTGCGGAAGTAGCTCAGTTGATAGAGCATTAGCCTTCCAAGCTGAGGGTCGCGGGTTTGAGTCCCGTCTTCCGCTCTTTTAAATTATGTCGCAGTGCTGCACGGGACTAAAAGTTAA
>JAQUIZ010000005.1 GCA_028683355.1 Fermentimonas sp. | reverse complement strand
TCTCTTTGGAGGTCATCATAAACTATCAATTATTACTTAATAATGCTTTGGGATAAGAGTATATTACCCTAAAACAGAGTACAAAAATACAGCAAAAACTTCTTATACCCAAGTGAGTGAGTGAAAAGGAAAGTAATTTAAGACTCTAATATTATGCTTTTTTGCATAATTGAGAAATTCACCAACTGTTTAGACCTACAAATTAGTTAAAATTACACAATGTGTTAATATTTAAACTCTTATATAAAATAAAAACTGTGCGTTTGCGATATATATACTTATGAAATAAAATACCAAATGTTTTTTTTAGCCACATTCATAACGAAAATAATAATAACCTAATAATGGTTCTAAAATATTTAATATGAAAAAACTATTAATCACTATTACCACATGTTGCCTTATTACATTAAGCGTATCAGCACAAACAAAGTCGGGAATTCTTTTTGGGGGAAGTCCATGGGGAAAAGTAAACACTAAGTTCAGTGCAGAGATGCAAGCCGAGCTAACCCGTTATGAAATCTCTTACAAATCCAATATGATGCTTGGCTAC
The DNA here is from genome assembly GCA_028683355.1 of Fermentimonas sp. GTDB lineage: Bacteria > Bacteroidota > Bacteroidia > Bacteroidales > Dysgonomonadaceae > Proteiniphilum. The sequence goes on along the minus strand of JAQUIZ010000005.1, from coordinate 59,407 downwards.
AGGTTTCGCATTCCTCATTATGACATTCCGGCTTTTATGGACATTGATGCAATGATAGGACTGAATAACTGGAACTCTGCATATAAAGAAAAAAGCTATACACCGGAACCCGGAAATGGTCCTCAATATGATATTCTCTACAATTATAGTGCTCAAAGCAATTACTTCTATGGTGCAGTTGCTGTAACTGCTAACTATACCCTTTTTAATAATTTTAGTGCAGGACTTGGAATAGCACCCACTTATTGGTTTAGTACAGCCGGTGAAGAGAGTTCCAAAAAAATTGATATTCCTTTGGCGGCTAAGATTGGTTATGATCTGAAATACTTTGAATTGGGCCTTACCTATAAGCATGGTTTGATGAATAGTATTAAAACATATTATATCCAATCGGGTAATTTCAGAGACGTTCAGCTATCCATTTGGATCCCATTTTAATTCTCAGCAATGAAAAGATTTATTTTGGGTGCACTCTCTATGGTGCTCCTTAACGCTTGCTCAGTGGACTATGCTGTTGAGGATATCTCTTCGGGCATTGCTAAGCAGATTATCTTAAACGGATACTTGGTTGCTGAACAACCTGTTGTCATTCATCTATATCATCACGAAGGTGAGAAGGATAACAAAGTGAAAGGATTAATGCAAGCACACCTGATACTAAAAGAAGACGGGCAGGTTTTGTTTGACGGAACTTGCAACGATTCGCTCTTCACGCTTGACCATCATGCTAAAGTGGGAGCTGAATATGAAATTGAAGTTTCTGCAACAGGTTATGAAACTGTTAAAGCCACTACTACTATTCCTTACCCAATTGTTTGTAAAGCGGAGTTCTATGCCGGTGATGATATTTATTCTATGAGAGATGACTTGGTTACACTAAGCAATTTTACTTACAACCCGTTTGCTAATCCAGCATTGTGGATAATCTCTCAAAGAATTTCTGAGGTGGATGAAGTTGAGCAATACAACGAGATTTATGCAGACAATGTGTTTGTTGACAAGACCAATAGCTTTGGAGGAATGGGAGCGCCCAACGATGTTGTGGGCGGTATGTATCATGAGGGTTATCTGCGTGTGAAAAGTAAATATGTCCAGCATCTGACTGATATAGTGTTTACGCCTACTCATGCAAGCTATTGGGGCGTTGAAGGAATGTCGTCACCGCAAAACCGTATTCGTGTTGAACTCATTGCAGCCAGTCCCGAATTTGATAAATATAATAAAAGTCTCTACGAACAAAAGTCAATGATTGTTTATGATGAGGATATCTCATCAATATTTTATCAACCCAAAAGTGTGTATAGCAACATAGAAAACGGGACCGGAATATTTGCCGGTATTAGTAAAACCTCTTTTGTGTTCGATTACCCTGTTTATAAAAGATTTAACCCATGAAACTACAGTTAATCTGTTTGCTTATTATTTGCAGTAATTCTCTTTATGCACAGCAAAACGTTGCAGAAGCTGATACGTTAAATGGTGACAACATACTCCTTGACGAGGTGGTGGTGAATGCTCCGCAGAAGACTATACAGAGTCGTGGGTTGGGTAATATGCGTATCAACAGCAAGGTATTGCATGTGTCACCTTTATTCTTTGGTGAAAGAGATGTTATAAAAACGCTACAGTTTCTTCCCGGAGTGTCTGGTGGTATGGAAGGTTCGTCGCAACTCAATATACGTGGTGGCACTAACGATCAGACTCTGTATCTTATGGATGGTGTTCCGGTTTATAATCAAAACCACACCTTTGGACTTTTCTCCATCTTCAATGCCGATGTGGTAAACACAGTCGATTTGTACAAAGGAGGAATACCTGCTTCTTATGGCGACAGACTTTCCGGCGTGGTGTCGGTTGAACTTAAAGATGGAGATACCAAAAATCATCACCATTCGGTCTCAATAGGATTACTTGCGGGTACTTTATCGTCCGAAGGACCAATTATTGAGGATAAGCTAAGCTATCTGTTTGTAGCCAGACGTTCGTTTCTGGATTTACTCTACGAAGGCGTGATGATGGCAATGGGACAAGGCGATGGTGGCATGGCAATGATTAAGTTTTATGACGTAAATGCCAAACTAACTTGGAGCCACAACCCTAAGAATAAGATTTCATGGCAGTTGTTTTCGGGATATGACGATCTCTATGGTATGAACCGTGAAGAGAATGAATATGACAATGAGAAATACAAAGAAAGCTTTGGTTATGGGTGGAACTCACTTACAACTTCATTGCACTACGACTCAGAGCTGAAAAGTAATCTTTCGCTCAAATCCAATATTTATTACACCGGATTGAAAAACTTTAATTATAACAAAAGTAAGTTCAAGTCGCCTATGGAGAGTATGTCCACACACAACGAGACTGCATCGCTTATGAATGAGTTTGGTGGCAGAGCATCATTGCTGCACAGAATAAACTACAACAACACTACTAATTATGGTATTGAAGTAGCTCATCAAGATTATACTCCCGACCATTCATTTAAGAAAGTCAATAAAGATATTTATGAGTTCAGCTCTCCGGGGCTTAGTTTGTTTAAAGCATCTGCTTTTGCTTATCACGAATATAGTTACAAGAGGTGGCTCTTTGGTGCGGGGCTGCGTGCATCGTATTATAAAAATAGTATCACAAGCAAAACGGTGCTGGAACCAAGGCTCAAAGTGAACACTTTTGTGGACGACAAGAACAAGCTGATGATTGCTTACGATCGTATGTCACAACCCATTCACACTATCAATGAGGTGGACTACAACTCGAAGTCGGACTACTGGATTCCGTTTCATGGAGAAATTCTTCCTTATTCTGATCAGTTATCGGCAGGGTGGAAAAACTATACAACGCCTTGGTTTAGCTACTCAGTGGAACTATATTACAAGCGAATGCACAATTTGTTATTTATCAATGATGTGGAGTATTTTATAGATTATAATACCGACTATCTGCAGGGTAGCGGCACATCAAAGGGTGTTGAGTTGATGGCTGAGTATTCCCGAAACAGACTCACCGCATGGGCTTCCTACACGTTGACTAAGACTGACCGTATTTTTGACGGCAAGACCGTTCCTTTTAAATACGATTCACCACACGATGTCTCGCTATTTGCTAGTTATGTTTTGAAAGACAAATCTAAGGCTAAACACTCTATATCTGCACAGGTGCAGTTCAAAAACGGATATCCTTACTCTTTGTCACCAGGCTCATATCCCGGCATGGGGCTACCTATGCTACCTAGTGGTTATGGTTGGGACGACCGTTACCATTCGGTTGACTTTCTGCCCAACACACCTAACGGTCGGCTAAACAACTATTTCCGCACCGACTTAAATTACACTGTTGATAGGAAAATGAACAGGGGAAGTCTAATCTGGCAGTTTTCATTGCTAAACGCAACCAATAATAAAAATCCGTTTGCAGTTTACAAAAAGGATGATAGCTATAAAGCTTTTGTGCTAATCCCTACTATGCCGTCGATATCGGTTAGGAGGGTGTTTTAATGTATGAAATGCACTTGAATTTTAATTCTAAGACACCTATAAATCAACTACCTTCGGGTTCTGTAAGGTATGAATTTGTGGGAGGTAACATGATGATGATTTCTACAGCCGGTCAAAGAGTTACTCCTTCGGGATATGGCAGAGGTTCTATAAGGAAAAGACATAAAAGAAATACGAATATTTTAAAATAATAAGAAATTATGGAATTATTGAAGTTCAAGAAGAAGCTTATAGTACTGATATTGACAGTAATACCACATTTTATTAGTTCTCAAACTAAAGGGATCATATTAGATGTGGAAAGCTATCTTCCAGTACCATATGTGAATATCCACACTACAAACGGTGACGGAGTTTTGGGAACAACCTCAGATAGAAATGGTAAATTTAATATTGATTTTTCTTTCGAGAGCCTCTCGTTTAGCCACATAGGTTACGAAAAAATCAGCTTTTCATATGACCAACTTACAGATACGGTTTTCTTGTTATCAAAATCAAATCAATTACAAGAAATTGTGGTATATAATAGACAAGAAGAATGGATAGATCGATTATTAAGAAAAGTCACCGATATGAAAGCGCAAAAATATGGAACAAACAAAAAATCTTTCTTTTATAAATATAATACATATACCCTTAATGACTCCAACGGTTATGCATTCAATAGCGAAGGGCTGTTAATTGTTCCAAAACTTCGAAATAATGCAACCTTCTACATCGATGCACAAGAAAATGTTATTCAATTTAAAAGACACTACAGCAGGTGTAGACTTCTCTAATATGCAACGAATGCTTTACCAGGATTTTATCACTACGCTTGATCTAAAATTCATAAGGGAACACGACATTAAACAAAATCATTCATATGCAATCGATAATCCAAATGTAGTTCAACTTATGTTTCGTTCACAAAAATATGAAGAAGATGAAGGGCATATTGTTGTTGATACTGCATCATACGTAATTCTGAAGATGGAGAGAAAATCTGGAACAGATTTTAATATCGATAATAACACTTCAACATTTCTTCGGGGAGTTGCTTCTTCAATGAAAGGGTTTAAATATGAAGAATGGATTACAAAAAATCGCACAACATACAGTGAAATAGATGGGTCATATTATATGACTCAAAATCAATACAAATTTTATATGAAAAGTTCTATTGAGAATAGAAAAGTTAACAAACAATATTTTACATCCATCGAATCAGAATTAAAAATTGATGAGATAGAATATCCGGTCTTTGAAAAGTTTATTGCACTCCCAAAGCCATATTATATTTTATTAGTCCGAACTAAAAAGATGAGAGAAGAAGAAGATTTATTAAATCAAATACCCGTAAGATATAGTAAATTCTAATATAGATTAAACTATTACATTAAATAACTCTACATTTTTTGTAGACATTAAATATTATAATTAACTTTATATTGCTATATTACTCTAATGTATATAAAATTTGAAAAAACAGCTTCCTTGTTATAAAACAAGTTGATAATTACAATTTATGCCCCACATCACTATAGATAGCTGCCCAATCTGTGGTAGTTCAGACACAGAAAAAGTATTTGATGCTGTAGATCATTTCTCTACTAAAGAGGTTTTTCCTGTTTGCGATTGCCTGAACTGTGCCTTTCGCTTCACAAACAATTTTCCCTCTGATGATACAATTGGAAGGTATTACGATTCACCAGAATATATATCTCACTCTGATTCAAAAAAAGGGCTTATAAACCAACTGTATCATTTTTTCAGGAAGCAGATGCTGAAGAAAAAGGTGAAGCTGGTCACAGAATATACATTGGGAGATCGTTTACTCGATTTAGGCTGCGGTACAGGTTACTTTCTTAATGAAGCAAAAAATAAGGGTCTAAGTGTTTTAGGAATAGAAAAAGAGTTTAGAGCCAGAGAATTTGCAATCTCTAATTTTGGCTTAGATGTTAAAGATGAACTGAGTTTGTGGAATATTGATAATGAATCATTTGATGTTCTCACTCTCTGGCATGTTCTAGAACATATGCAGAACCTGAATGAGGTTGTTGAAAAAATAAATAACATTCTTACTCCAAATGGAATTTTAATATTGGCACTTCCCAATCATCAATCTCATGATGCAAAAAAATATAAAGAATATTGGGCTGCATATGATGTCCCCCGCCATCTTTGGCATTTTACCCCAGATACTGTAGAAAAACTACTAAGCAAGCATCAGTTCAAGATTATAAAACAGAAGACTATGCCACTGGATGCTTTTTATATCTCCATGTTGAGCGAAAAATATAAGGGAAGCAGTAAATTATCTCAATACCTAAACGCAATAATTGTAGGAAAATTAGGCTATCTGCAGTCACTTTCTAAAATTAATAAATCAAGCTCCGTTATCTATATTGCTAAGAAAAATATCAAGTAAAAGTTTAATGAGAAATCCCTTAATATTTTAATGGATAAAATTTCGAAAAGTAAATCAAAAACATTTGTTGATTCTTTTATAAAACTGTATTTTTGAATGTTTACAATTAATAACTAACTGCCGGAACCATGGGCAAAAGAAAAAAACCAATACAGTTTAACGATAAGCGACTCTACTACTCAATCCAAGAGGTAGCCGATCATTTCGCGGTGAATGTCTCTTTGCTGCGTTTCTGGGAGAAGGAGTTTGAAAATATCAGGCCTAAAAAAACTGCCGGTGGCACTCGCCAGTTTACCCGTGAAGATATTCAGCAGGTAGAGGTGGTTTATCATCTTGTCAAAGATAAAGGGTTGACTCTTGAAGGTGCGCGCCAGTCGCTCAAAACCAAGAAAGATGATGAAACCAAACGGGTTGAGGTACTTGCCAGGCTTACTGACATTAAGAAGGAACTACTTGAGCTTGAAGAGGAATTTGATAATTTGCACGAAAAACAAAAATATAACAAAACCATTAAAACTGAAGAATAATGAATAAACACAGTTTAAAATTACTCTTAATCTCTCTTATTCTTGTAATTTCTCCGACTATATCATGCTCTCAAAACAGAGCTCAGAATCAAACACAAAACAACTTACAATCCATATCGGGTGAAGTTGCTGAAAGCAGTGTAATCATGGGTGCTGAGCGAACAGATTTGTATTTCCAGTTAATCGAAGGAAAACGAATAGCTGTGATGAGCAACCAGACAGGCATGGTTGGTGATGAACACCTTGTAGATATGCTCGTTAGAGAAGGCATGAATGTAGTTGGGATCTTCTCACCTGAGCATGGATTTCGTGGCACAGCGGATGCGGGTGAGCATGTAGCCAGCTCTGTAGATGAAAAAACAGGAATCCCAATATGGTCGCTATACGGCAGTGGAAGTGGAAAACCTACTGCCGATAAGATGAAGGAGTTTGATGTTCTCCTTTTCGATCTACAGGATGTGGGACTCAGGTTCTATACATACTACGCGAGTATGGCACGTCTGATGGATGCATGTTCTGAACACAACAAGAGAATGATTGTATTAGACAGACCAAACCCAAACGGTATGTATGTTGACGGTCCGGTTCTGGATATGAAACATAAATCGGGTGTTGGCTGGCTCCCAATTCCTGTTGTACACGGTATGACACTGGGAGAATTAGCTGTTATGATTAATGGCGAGAAATGGCTTCCCGGAGGCCGACAGTGCGATTTAACTGTCATACCAATGGACAATTATACGCATCAGACGCTGTATGAATTGCCAATATTTCCCTCACCCAACTTACCAAATATTCACTCCATCTATCTTTACCCATCAACATGTCTGTTTGAGGGTACTGTAATGAGTCTGGGCCGCGGCACCTCATTCCCTTTCGAGGTATACGGGCATCCTGATTATAACGGTTCTGATTTCTCATTCACCCCTCGCAGTGTTCCGGGTGCAAAGAATCCTCCTCTCCTTGATATACTATGTTATGGCGTAGATCTGCGTGATCTTCCAAATGCAGAAATCATTGATAAAGGGTTCGACCTATCCTATGTAATTGATGCATATAATAATCTTGGTATAGGAGATAAATTTTTCACTTCCTTCTTCGAAAAACTGGTTGGCGTTGATTATATCCGTCAGGATATTATGGCAGGCAAGCCAGCTGAAGAAATAAAGGCTAAATGGAGTAATGATGTAGAAAAGTTTAAAATCCAACGGAAACCATATTTGTTGTATGAGGAATAATTAATACTGAGTTTAACTCATTTGTAATTTAATAAGTGCTGCTATAAAGGTATAGTCAGCACTTATTTTTTGCAGTATATCGTAAGGCAAAAAAGTCGTTGTATCGTCCTGATTTTAATTTACATTAAATTGATTTAAGTTTAAACCTATTTCAGGACTAGACACGTATCTCACCCGAAGATCACATATAGATGACTTATACATAGCTTATGCACAGATAAGCTATGTATAAGTGATCTTAGGACTTTGTTAGAATCTGGTACAAGTGATGTTTTTCTATGAGCTAAATAATGTTCCTGTTTGAAAAACATTTTTTTAAGCAGATACCAATAAATATCCTTATGATTTGAACTCCATTTTTTGTATTTTTGCATTCTATATTATAAAAAGAGATATCATTCTGTTACAGATTGATAAACAAGCTATTTATTTAAGTCAAACTTTTTGGTTTTTTCAGATGGAAATTGCAAGCAAATACAATCCTGCGGAGGTTGAAAACAAGTGGTACAAATACTGGATGGACAACAACCTGTTTCATTCAGAACCGGATGATCGTGAACCTTTTACAGTTGTTATCCCACCACCAAACGTGACTGGGGTTCTGCACATGGGGCATATGCTCAACAACACTATTCAGGATGTTTTGGTCAGACGTGCACGCATGCAGGGCAAAAACGCCTGCTGGGTACCCGGCACCGATCATGCTTCAATTGCCACTGAGGCGAAAGTTGTTAATAAACTGGCTTCTGAGGGTATCAGGAAAAGTGATCTCACGAGGGATGAGTTTCTGGAGCATGCATGGGATTGGACACATGAGCATGGTGGAATTATTCTGCAACAATTGAAAAAGCTGGGTGCTTCGTGCGATTGGAACAGAACGGCTTTTACGATGGATGACATTCGCTCTGAGAGCGTTCTCAAGGTGTTTTGCAATCTGTATGAAAAGGGCTTGATTTACCGTGGGGTGAGAATGGTTAACTGGGATCCTAAAGCATTGACCGCTCTTTCTGATGAAGAGGTAATCCATAAAGAGGTTAATGGGAAGCTATATTACCTTAGATACATGATTGAGGGAGATCCTGAAGGCCGATATGCGGTTGTAGCTACTACACGTCCTGAAACAATCATGGGCGATACTGCTATGTGTATCCATCCTGATGATCCCAAGAACGCGCATCTGAAGGGCAAGAAGGTGATTGTTCCGTTAGTCAACAGAGCTATCCCTGTTATTGAGGACGAATATGTTGATATCGAATTTGGTACAGGTTGCCTTAAGGTTACTCCTGCACATGATGTAAACGACTATATGCTGGGTGAGAAATACAATCTCCCCTCTATTGATATATTTAATCCTGACGGCACTCTTAATGAGAATGGCGACCGTTATGCCGGAATGGACAGGTTTGATGTTCGCAAGCAGATTGAGAAGGATCTGGAAGAGGCAGGACTAATAGAAAAGACAGAACCATATACCAATAAGGTTGGTTTTTCTGAGCGTACGGATGAAGCTATAGAGCCAAAGCTATCGCTGCAGTGGTTCCTCAAGATGGAAGATCTTGCCAAACCGGCTGCCGAAGCTGTAGAGAAAGATACCATCCGCTTTTTCCCTGAGAAATATAAAAATACATACCGCCACTGGATGGAGAATATTAAGGATTGGTGTATTAGTCGCCAGCTCTGGTGGGGGCATCAGATTCCTGCATATTTCCTGCCAAAAGGGGGTTATGTTGTTGCATTGACAAAAGAAGAGGCTTTTGAAAAGGCAAAACATCAGGTTGATTATGAAATAACCATTAATGATCTGAAACAGGATGAGGATGTACTCGATACATGGTTCTCCTCGTGGCTGTGGCCAATATCTGTTTTCAATGGAATAAACGAACCTGATAATAAAGAAATTAGCTACTACTACCCTACCAATGACCTTGTGACAGCCCCTGAGATTATTTTCTTCTGGGTGGCGCGCATGATTATGGCAGGTTACGAATACCGCAAAGAGCCATGTTTCCGTAATGTTTACTTCACAGGCATTGTACGTGACAAGCAGGGCAGAAAAATGTCGAAATCACTAGGAAATTCACCAGATCCTATTGAATTAATGGAGAAATATGGTGCGGACGGCGTAAGAATGGGGATGTTACTTACATCACCTGCGGGCAACGATTTGCCTTTTGATGAGTCGATGTGTGAGCAAGGCCGTAATTTCAACAACAAGATATGGAATGCTTTCCGATTGGTGAAAGGATGGGAAGTTGACAATAATATACCTCAGCCGGAGTCATCAAAGATTGCAGTTGAGTGGTTTAAGAGTAAGCTGTCAGAAACTATAACCGAACTGGAAGATCTTTTCTCGAAATATCGTCTTTCAGAAGCTTTAATGCAGCTTTACAAACTATTCTGGGATGAGTTCTCTTCATGGTACCTTGAGATTGTTAAGCCTGCCTACCAGCAGCCTATCGACAAGGTAAGTTACGACGCTACACTATGCTTTTTTGATGATTTGCTTCGTTTACTACATCCATTTATGCCTTTTATCACTGAAGAACTATGGCAGGCATTGTATATCAGGGAAGAGGGTGAAAGTCTGATGATTTCACTTCAGCCAAATGCAGGAGACACCAATAAAGAGCTTCTATCGAATTTTGAAGATATTAAACATATTATTTCAGGTATCCGAACGATACGCCTGGATAAAAACATTCCTAATAAAGAGGAACTGGAGCTGGAGGTTGCAGGTAGTCATATGGATTCGTTTAACAGCATCATTTCTAAGATGTGCAATCTGACCTCGATCAAGCAGGTATCAGAAAAAAAGGCCGGATCAGCAGGATTCCTTGTAGGTACTACTGAGTATAGTGTTCCACTTTCTGATAATATCGATATAGAAGCTGAGCTGCAAAAGCTTGAAACTGAACTTTTTTACACTGAAGGATTCCTGAAATCAGTTCAGAGGAAACTGAGTAACGAGAAGTTCGTACAGAACGCAAAACCGGAGATCGTTGAGAATGAACGCAAAAAACAGGCTGATGCCGAAAGCAAGATAGCTCTGCTTAAAGAGAATATTGCATCAATCTCAAATAAGTAAAATATGTTCCGATAGGTCCATTGACCTCATCTGAATAGTAAAATTTATAATACCATGATAAAGGATATACTGAGTTACATTTCTGATGCTGTTTCAGAGAATATCAACTCAACAAGGGCAGTAACCGGAGGGTCAATCTCTTCGGCTTATCTGCTGGAAACTTCTAACAGGAACTTTTTCCTGAAAATTAATAAGGCCCCGGCTGCAATGGAAATGTTCCACGCGGAACAAAAAGGGCTTGATGCGATTGAAAAGACCGGAACAATTTCAGTTCCACATGTACATCTGGTGGATGCATTAGACGGGAAAGCATTTATCCTGATGGACTATGTGGAAAACAGACGTCCGAATCCGACTGATTATGCCAGACTTGGAAGTGAATTAGCTTCTTTGCATATGATAAAGCAGGAGAATTTCGGATTCAACTCGGATAACTTTATAGGGAGTCTGCCTCAAAACAACCAAATTCACTCAGACTGGATAGAGTTTTACTGGGAAGAGAGAATCTCACCGCAGCTGCAACTGGCACTAAATGCGGGCTTATTATCAGCAAAAGAGATCCCGACAAAAGAGAAGAGCATTGAGATCTTTAACCGCTTTTTTATTGATGTTATGCCCTCACTTATACATGGTGATTTATGGGGAGGTAATTACCTTATTTCTAAAGTAGGTACTCCTTATCTTATAGATCCTGCAGTTTACAGAGGTCACTCAATGGTTGATATCGCTATGAGCAAACTCTTTGGCAGCTTTGGTGGAGAATTCTATGATGCATATCACGAAATTATACCTAAATCAGAGTATCACGATGAACAAGTTGATTTGTATCAATTATATTTCCTGCTGGTTCATCTTAATTTATTTGGCCGCGGATATTATTCCTCTGTATCTGAAATACTGAAGAGATATTTTTAATATTATTTGCTGAATTTAAAATACATTGTATATTTGCCCTGTTAATTTTAACATGGTAAGATGCACATAATCCTAGTTATAAATTTTTTAAATTCAACTAAATGAAGAAAAAATTAATTCAACTATCTGCAGTGCTTTTCGTATCATTGCTAATGACTTCCTGCTATTCATACACAACAGTAGTAGGAGATGGATCACAGGGTAATCAACAAATCTCAAAATGGAATCATTATCTGATTGGCGGGTTGGCACCAATTGATGTATCTGATCCGGCAATATTAGCGGGTGGAGTACAAGACTATACTGTTAAAACGGAAATGTCATTCGTTAATGGCTTAGTCTCAGCTTTAACAGGTGGTATTTATGCACCCACAACAACTACAATATATAAGTAAACGATATATATTTAGTAAATTTAAATTAGAGGACCGATATTTTATCGGTCCTCTTAATTTATATAAAACATTGAATTGAAGCGCTTAATTAAACTGAAGATAAGGTTTAAGTCGCTCAATATCTTGCTGAGTAAATTCATTAAGCATTGAGAGTTCATCAATACTAGTAATGCCCCCCTTTCTTCCTCTTAGGTTAACAATACTCTGAACCTGCTCATAGTCAAGATAAGGATGCCTGAGCAAATCACGGAACTCCATTTCATTTACTTTCAGTTTAATATAATTACTATCCTCAACTATATATTTTTCTATTCGTGAATACATCTCGTTATCGATACCATACACTTCCATTAGTTGTTCTTTAAATACATATCCACCTAAAAGATTTTTGTACTTAACGATTCGTGATGCATAAGAACTCCCTATTCCCGGAATCATTTTCCATTGAGTGGTATCAGTCTCGTTTAAGGCGATTGTCTCACCTTCTTTTAGTTTATTATTCTTTGGATAGTTTATATTGTATGAGCCGTAATGTGTAACTTCGCTGATGGATGAATCTTTGTCGTTATTTTTGAAACTGTATGTTTGATCGTCATTTTTTGTTCTTTGATTCGTAAAGCTATTAACCTGCTTCATTTGTGTATTTAATGAACCAGAACTGTTTCGCTGTATTATATTTGGTTTGGAATGATCCTTGATATTTATAGATTCTCTGGATTTTGCAAACTCTTTTATTATGGAGTCGTTATTACTTAAATAAGGCTCCGATGATTTCTTATGACCTAAAAGAGTATTTAAAATAAGTGTCAACAGGATCAGAATCAGCAAAAGGAGTACTGCTGACCGGTTTCCTCTATTATAGTAAAAAAAGTCCTTCCAGTTCACATTTATTGTGTTAATCCATAAAGTTAATAAATTTTATTTGCTCCTTGTTCATAATTCCATTAAATTGTATCTTTGATTGATTTTATTCAGAATGTCTACTTAATATTCGACGAAACAGCTCAGTAATGGTCCTGAATTATATTTGGATAGCTTTCTTTCTTATAGCTTTTATTGTTGCATTGACAAAGCTTATCTTCTTTGGCGATGTTCAGGTGTTTACCGACATCATGAACTCAACCTACGACACCGCAAGAACAGGTTTTGAGATTTCTCTCGGACTCACGGGAGTACTCTCACTGTGGCTGGGAATCATGAAGATTGGAGAGAGAGGAGGCATGATCGAGCTGTTCTCGAGAGGTGTTGCACCACTATTTTCCAAACTCTTCCCGGATATACCTAAAAACCATCCTGCTTCAGGATCAATGCTGATGAATTTATCGGCAAATATGCTTGGACTGGATAATGCTGCTACACCTTTTGGATTAAAAGCTATGCAAGAGTTGCAGGAGATTAATCCAAAGAAAGACCAGGCATCAAATCCTATGATTATGTTTCTGGTTCTTAATGCATCAGGACTGACATTAATACCGGTAACTATAATGGTTTACCGTGCACAGATGGGCGCTGCTAATCCTGCAGATATATTTATTCCTATAATGATTGCCACATTTGTGGCTACAGTGGTAGGATTAATAGCAGTATGCCTCAAGCAGCGTATCAATATTTTCAGTAAAGAGATTCTTGGATTCCTGCTTATAATGGGAGGTATAATTGCTGGTACTGTACTTATTTTTAAGTCGATGCCCCAAGAGCAGGTAAGCATTGTTTCCAGTCTGGTTGCCAATATAATTCTCCTCACGATAATAGTACTTTTTATCATTAAAGCAATGCGTCGTAAGATCAACATTTTTGAATCATTTATAGACGGTGCAAAAGAGGGTTTTAAGACCGCTGTATCAATTATTCCTTATCTTATTGCAATACTGGTTGGAATAGGTGTTTTCCGTGCTTCAGGAGCCATGGATTTCCTTATGGAGGGAATCAGGAGTCTGGTTGGGTTAACCGGTATTGATACTCGCTGGGTTGACGGGATACCCACAGCACTCATGAAACCATTAAGTGGCAGCGGGGCAAGGGGAATGATGATTGATGCTATGCAGACATTTGGTGCTGACTCATTTGCAGGAAGGTTATCAAGTGTACTTCAGGGAGCTACTGATACAACATTCTATATTGTAGCAGTATATTATGGCGCAGTAAACATTAAAAATACACGATATACAGTTCAGTATGCACTGCTGGCTGATTTAGCGGGTGTTATTGCTGCTATTTTTGTAGCATATCTATTTTTCGGTTAATAACTAGAATTATGGCAATATCTTTTCAGGCAGAAAACATTAAACTACCCGATATTAAGAAAAGAAGAATATCGGAATGGATTAAAGCTGTAGCCGGGAGTTACAGCAAAACTGTAGGTGAAATAGCTTATCTGTTTTGTAATGATGATAAAATTCTCGAGGTGAACAGACTGTATCTCAAGCATGATTTTTATACTGATATTATAACTTTCGACTATAGTGAGGAAGATAAAATATCAGGAGACATATTTATCAGCCTCGATACTGTTAGGTCGAATTCACAAAAGTATACTACTGATTATCAGGAGGAACTGTACCGTGTCATTATCCATGGCATTTTGCACTTATGCGGACTTGATGACGGCTCAGAAGATGAAAAAAAGAGTATGAGAGAAGCTGAAAACAGTGCTCTGAAGTTGCTGAAAATTAATGAGTAACAATTTACAAAAGGATGAATCGAACAGTTAATTAATAACATTTGTAAACTTTAAATTGATATGCCTCATCCTTTTTCATTCATGTTTTATAATACTGAAAACTTCTATGATATAGAAGATGACCCACTGACTATGGATGATGATTACACTCCTAATGGTTTCAGGGAGTGGACTAATGAACGATACATAGATAAGGTTAAAAAGCTCAATAAAGTTATAAGGGAAATTGTAACTCCGGATATACCTGATGTAATTGGTTTAGCAGAAATAGAAAATAAATCAGTAATGACAGATATATTGGACAGTTTGCGAAATAATGGGATAGCGGGATACAGCTTTATACATTATGACAGTCCCGACGAAAGAGGATCTGATGTAGCCATGATATACGATACGCGGACTTTTACCATTATCAACTCCAAAGCTATAACAGTTCATCTCCCGGGTATAGAAGATAGAACACGCGATATTCTGTATGTAGTGGGTAAGCTCAAAAATGATGAAACAATTCATCTTTTCATTACTCATTTTCCATCAAGAGCTGAAGGTAGAGAGAAATCAGAAAGAAGGCGATATTTTGTTGCAAGTGAACTGAGGCACGAGGTCTTCAGAGTCCTTAGTTCAAATCCATCTGAAAATATTGTTATAATGGGGGATTTCAATGACACTCCCGATGATAACAGTATTGATGAGATCCTTGGTGCGAAGAAAAGTTTCGAGAAAATTGAACCACTTAAACTATACAATCTGTTATATCCGAGACATAAAAAGGGTATTGGGACCACGTTTCACAAAGGTTGGCAGATGTTCGATCAATTCATTGTTTCCGGTAATATGTTACTGTCAGAAAAAATTATTTGTAAACCGGAGCTGGCAGATGTTTTCAACCCTCCCTTATTACTACATTATGACAGTAAAGGTCAGGCAAAACCTAACAGAACATACAGTGGAAGTTACAAAGGCGGTTATAGTGACCATCTACCTGTAGTTATGCGTATCTTCCTGAAATAAAGATCTTTCCGCAGTTCTTATCTGTAATTAACATCCAACATAAACGTAACGTTTTCTTTTTTAGTATCTTTGGACCTTTAATAGAGTGCAAAGAGTAAAAGATGAATTTTAATTATGACATAATTGTAGTCGGTGCAGGACATGCCGGTTGCGAAGCAGCAACAGCAGCAGCTAATATGGGTTCTAAAACATTGCTTATTACAATGGATATGAATAAGATTGCCCAGATGAGCTGCAACCCTGCTGTTGGCGGTATTGCAAAAGGACAGATTGTACGTGAAATAGATGCTTTGGGTGGCCAGATGGGAATCGTTAGCGATAAAACAGCAATACAATTCCGCATGCTTAACCGCTCTAAAGGTCCGGCTATGTGGAGTCCACGTGTACAAAGCGACAGGGTTAAATTTATCGAAACCTGGCGGGATATAATTGAAAATACACCAAACCTTGCTATGTGGCAGGATATGGTAACTGAACTTATATTTGACGGTGCAACAGTGACCGGAGTTAAGACCCGTATAGGAGTTGAATTCAGGGCTAAGTCTGTTGTTTTGACAAACGGCACATTTCTTAATGGTTTGATCCATGTAGGAAAAGTGCAGATTGGCGGTGGCCGGATTGGTGAGCCGGCTTCATACGGAATGTCGGAACAATTGCGCGATTTTGGATTCAAAACAGACCGAATGAAAACGGGTACACCTGTTAGAATCGATGCAAGATCTGTTGACTTTTCACTAATGGAAGAACAAAAAGGTGACGATGATTTTCATAAATTCTCCTACCTTCCCGATATACAAAGAACTTTGGAGCAAAGGAGCTGCTGGATTTCTTACACAAATGAAGAAGTGCACGAAGCTTTAAGGGAGGGATTGAACGACTCACCATTGTACAATGGCCAGATTAAAAGTATTGGTCCACGTTACTGCCCCAGCATAGAAACTAAAATTGTAACTTTCTCTGATAAAACCAGTCACCAGTTGTTTTTAGAACCGGAGGGTGTAAATACGCATGAGTACTATTTAAATGGTTTCTCCTCTTCCCTACCCTTACAGAATCAGTTGAAAGCACTTCAATTGGTTCCGGCTTTCAGGAATGTTCATATTTTCCGTCCCGGTTACGCTATCGAATATGACTTTTTCGACCCTACTCAGTTAGAAGCCACTTTAGAGACTAAGATGGTAAAAAACCTGTTCTTTGCAGGTCAGATTAACGGGACAACGGGTTACGAAGAGGCAGCAGGGCAAGGGCTGATAGCAGGAATAAATGCACATATAAACTGCCATGGAGGATCGCCATTCACACTGAGAAGAGATGAAGCATATATTGGAGTGTTAATCGATGACCTTATAACTAAGGGTGTGGATGAACCGTACAGAATGTTCACCTCTCGTGCTGAATACCGGATACTTTTACGTCAGGATAACGCCGATGAGAGACTCACCGAAAAAGGTTACGAACTAGGATTGGCCACTTCAGAAAGACTCAATTTCCTCCATCAAAAAACTGAGATGGTGAAAATGATTAAAGAGTTTGTAGACAATTTTTCTGTTAAGGCTGCTCGTATAAATCCATTTTTGGAAAGCGTTGGCACAGCACCTTTAAAGCATGGAGTAAAACTTGTTGATTTACTTACCAGACCTCATATCGATCTGCAATTAATGGCTCAGGAAATAGATTCGCTGAGAGATTTACTGGACACAATTACAGACCGAAAAGAAGAAGTAATTGAATCGGCCAATATCAAAATTAAATATAGCGGATATATTAAAAGGGAGCAGATTATGGCTGACAAGATCACTCGTCTGGAAGACATATCAATTAAAGACAGGTTCAATTACAATGAGATTCAATCCTTGTCCACAGAAGCACGACACAAACTTACACGTATAAATCCGGAAACAATTGCACAAGCAGGACGTATACCGGGCGTATCACCTAATGATATTTCTGTACTTCTCGTTCTATTAGGCAGATAGGCCAACAGATGTTCCACGTGGAACAATTAAAAAAGCAACTAATTTAATAAAATAATGAGCATAGAGACACTGACAAAAGCAGTAAGAAACATTCCGGATTTTCCAATTCCCGGAATACAGTTCAGAGACATTACTACCCTATTTCAATCATCGGAGCATTTAAAAGAGTTGTCTGAAATCCTATTTAATCTATACAAAGACAAGGAGATTACAAAAGTTGTAGGTATAGAATCCAGAGGATTTTTTATGGGACCTGCTACTGCAATTAAACTAAATGCAGGTTTTGTTCCGATTCGTAAACCAGGAAAACTTCCTTATAAAGTAATTGAGGAAACTTACACAAAAGAATATGGCGTAGATGCAGTACAGATTCATGAAGATTCTTTAGATGAAAACGATGTTGTATTACTCCATGACGACCTACTTGCGACAGGTGGAACAATGGTAGCTGCATATAATCTTGTAAAAAAACTTGGCGTTAAAAAAATCTATATCAATTTTCTTATTGAACTGGAAGAGTTGGATGGTCGTCAGCATTTTCCGTCAGATGTTGAAATAAATTCTATAATTAAATTTTAATCATATAATTTGGTGATTATTCATTGTTAAGAGATGAACGATGATATTAGAAATACGCTTGCGGTAATTCCTAACCAGCCGGGATGTTACCAGTTTTTAGATGATAAAGGAACGGTAATTTATGTTGGCAAAGCTAAGGATCTAAAAAGGCGTGTTTCTTCTTATTTCAATAAAAATCATGATCATCCTAAAACACGGATATTAGTACGAAATATACGTAAGATAAAATATATTGTTGTAAACACGGAGGAAGACACATTCTTGCTGGAAAACAACCTGATCAAAAAGCTCAAACCGCGTTATAATGTAATGTTGAAGGATGATAAGACCTACCCTTCAATAGTTATTAAAAACGAATTCTTTCCACGTGTATATAAAACTCGTAATATTGTTAAGGATGGCTCTAAATATTATGGTCCATACACATCTGTTCTTTCAGTAAATGCACTTCTTGAAATAGTAAGAAAAGTATATAAAATAAGAACATGCAGACTTAATCTCACACCTGAAAATATTGCTGCAGGTAAATTTAAAGTATGTCTTGAATACCATATAAATCGATGTAAAGGTCCATGTGAAGGATTACAATCTTTGGAAGATTATAACAATAACATCGATGAAATTAATGAAATACTAAAGGGGAATGTTTCAATAATTGAAAAGCAGGTAATTGCAAGAATGAATGAACTTTCAGCTGAAATGAGATATGAAGAAGCAAATGAACTTAAAGAAAAACTGCAGTTAATTCAAAACTTCAGAGAAAAATCACAGGTAGTTAGCAATATTAATTATAATCTTGATGTATACTCTTTTGAAGAGGATGAAAACTCGGCTTTCATAAACTATCTTCATGTTGTAAATGGCGGTATAAATCAAGCCTATACATTTGAATATAAAAAGAAACTTGATGAGAGCCCCGAAGAATTGCTTGGCTTAGGTATTATTGAAATGAGGCAACGTTTTGGGAGTGATTCGAAAGAGATAATTGTGCCATTTGTACCTGAATTAAAATTATCAAATGTTGATTTTATAATTCCTCAGAGAGGGGATAAAAAGAAATTGCTTTCACTTTCAGAGAAAAATGTAAAGCAGTATAAAATTGACAAACTTAAGAAGGCGGAGATGTTAAATCCCGAACAGAGGGTTACAAGAATTTTGACAACCATGAAAAAAGATTTACATCTGAAAGATCTTCCATTACATATAGAATGTTTTGATAACTCCAATATTCAAGGTACAAATCCGGTTGCAGCATGTGTTGTTTTTAAAAAAGCCAAACCTTCGAAAAAAGATTATAGACATTATAATATTAAAAGCGTTCTGGGGCCCGATGATTACGCATCGATGCGCGAAGTTGTTGAAAGACGCTACTCTCGGCTGCTTAACGAAGGCGAATCCCTGCCCCAACTGATTGTAATTGACGGTGGTAAAGGTCAATTAAGTGCTGCCGTAAATTCTCTTCAGAAAATTGGTCTTTACGGAAAAATTGCAATAATTGGTATTGCTGAGCGTTTAGAAGAGATTTATTTCCCTGATGACTCAATTCCACTCTATATTGATAAAAATTCTGAAACACTAAAACTTATTCAGCAACTAAGAGATGAAGCTCATAGATTTGGTTTGACTTTTCACAGAAAGAAAAGGAGTAAGGCGCAAGTTTCTTCCGAACTAGATACAATTAAAGGTATAGGTAAAGAGACAAAGAAAAAATTATTATTACATTTTAAAAGCACGAAAAGATTAAAAGAATCCGAGAAGAATGAAATAATAAATTTGGTAGGCAAAAGTAAGGGTGAAATTATTTGGAATTGGATAAACAGTAAAGAAATAAAATAGAAATGCGAGTTTTAATACAAAGAGTATCTGAAGCATCGGTTCAAATAGAAGGTGAAATAAAAAGCAAGATAGATGAAGGATTACTTATTTTCGTAGGCATAGAAAATGATGATGACAAAGAAGACATAGAGTTTTTAGCTAAAAAGAGTGTTAATTTGCGTATATTTGATGACGAAAACGGAGTGATGAATCGTTCAATATTAGATTCAGGAGGGGATATACTTGTTGTTTCTCAGTTCACTTTACATGCTAGCACTAAAAAAGGTAATCGTCCTTCATATATTAAAGCAGCTAAGCCTGATGTTTCGATTCCTTTGTACGATCAATTTTGTGCTGAATTGTCCAAATTGCTGGATAAACAGGTTAAGACAGGTGAATTTGGAGCTGATATGAAAGTAAAACTTCTGAATGATGGTCCTGTTACTATATGGATAGACTCTAAAAACAGGGAGTGATTTTTTTGTTGGTTGACAATTTAGGTTTGAATTCTTTTCTAAAACAAAATGTATTAATAGATATTTTTATGACTATTAGGGAAGCACAAAGTAAAGTTGATGAATGGATTAAAATGTATGGCGTGCGATATTTTGGAGAACTTACCAACATGACATTACTAACTGAAGAGGTAGGTGAATTAGCACGAGTTATGGCAAGGACTTATGGAGAACAATCATCCAAAGAATCTGATCTGTCTAAAAATATGTCAGAAGAGATTGGTGATATTCTCTGGGTATTGATATGTATTGCTAATCAAACAGGAGTAAATCTTGAAGAATCGTTTTTAAGCAGCATTGAAAAGAAAACAAAAAGAGATGCTACAAGACATTTGAATAATGATAAATTAAAATCATAATCACCTGTACTATAAATGTTATATATTTAATTAAATAAAAAACCGTATTAAATGGAAGACAATAAATACTTACAAGCTCTGAAAAAACATCCGCTTAAATTTTCGGATGAGGAGGCAAAAAAAAGGGTTGATCAGATTCTTGCATCTGAGTTTGATAAAAACAACACATATGAGGTTTATAAAACACTCTATACCTGTATTGATCAAACTTCTCTAAACACAACTGATACAAAAGAACATATCTGGAAATTTACAGAAAAAATAAATTCTTTTGAAGGTTCAGACCCTGAGATAAATAATGTTGCAGCTATATGTATTTACCCAAATTTTGTGCAGACTGTAAAAGAAGCACTAACCGCTGATATAAAAATTGCAGCTGTAGCAGGTGGATTTCCATCATCACAGACTTTCATAGAGGTTAAGGTAGCTGAAACATCACTGGCTATATCAGACGGCGCAGATGAAATTGATATTGTTATTAATGCAGGACTGTTTCTGGATAAATATTATCAGGATTTTTGCGAAGAGATATCAGAGTTAAAAGAGGTATGTAAAGACAAAACCCTAAAGGTGATTTTGGAAACCGGTGCATTAATTACTGCTGAAAATATAAACAATGCAGCAATTTTATCGATTTACTCCGGTGCTGATTTTCTAAAGACGTCAACAGGCAAGGGTTATCCCGGAGCTACCCCTGAGGCTGTTTTCACAATGTGTCATGCAATAAGATCTTATTACAAAGCAACTTCTAATAGAGTAGGCATTAAAGTATCAGGCGGTGTTTCCACACCTGAGGATGCAGTGAAATATTATACTATTGTAAAGGAAATACTTGGTGAAGAGTGGTGTAATAAGGAACTATTCAGAATAGGAACAAGTAGTCTTACCGACAAACTTTACAGTGAAATTGTAAAAGAGAGAAAGTAATTAAATAATCAAATATATGAAGAAGTTAAATGTTTTAGTGGTAAGTGTAATCGCCCTGTTTGCATTTAACCTGAGTATAACAGCTCAGGATTATGATGCAATATCAAACGAGCGGAAAACACCTTACTGGCAGGATGTTAATGTGGTCAAAGTAAACAAGGAGTATCCCCGAACTCAGTTTATGACTTTTAATAGTGAAAATGATGCATTAAATAAAAAGTTTGAACAGAGTGATTATTATATTTCATTGAATGGTACCTGGAAATTCTATTTTGCAGACAGCTACAAAAGTCTTCCTGAAAATGTGACAGATTCATCTGTCGTCTTAACTGACTGGAAAGATATTAAAGTACCCGGAAACTGGGAATTACAAGGATTCGGCACACCTATATATGTTAATCATCCATATGAATTTGTTGAAAGAGATCCAAAGACCCGTTATCCTAAAATGGATCCTCCATATCTACCGGAAGAGACGCCAGTTGGAGTATATCGCCGCGAAATAAATATTCCTGAAAACTGGAATAACAAAGAGATCTTTTTAACTCTGGATGGTGCTAAGTCTGGTGTATATGTATATATAAACGGTAAAGAGGTTGGATATAGCGAAGACTCAAAAACAAGTGCAGAATTTAATATAACCAACTATGTTAATGAAGGAGCAAACTCTCTTGTACTTAAAATATATCGTTGGAGTACAGGCTCATATCTTGAAGCTCAGGATTTCTGGAGAATAAGTGGAATAGAAAGAGATGTTTTCTTGTGGTCTCAACCTAAAACATCTTTACGCGACTTCAGAGTAAAATCGACACTGGATGACAGTTATCTTAATGGTATTTTTGAGTTAGAAACAACAGTGAGAAACTACTCATCATCTGTGTCATATGGTGAAGTAAATTATAAATTACTTGATAACGAGGGTAATGTTGTATTAACTGATAGTAAACCAATTGGTGTTCAAGGAGGTGGCGAAAGTTCAGTGCATTTTTCAGCAAAAATTGATGATGTTGCTACATGGACATCTGAACAGCCAAACCTTTACAAGCTGCTTATTAATGTTACACCTGACGGATCAGAAAGTAGTGAGGTTGTCCCCTACTCTGTTGGTTTCCGCAGATTTGAAATATTGCCTGTTACCACAGGTGACAGGACAGACAGACTATTTTTAGTTAACGGTCAGCCTATTAAGCTTAAAGGGGTTAATATTCATGAAACTAATCCTGAAACAGGTCACTATGTTACAGAAGAGTTAATGATAAAAGACTTCACCTTGATGAAACTGAATAATATTAATACAGTTCGTCTTTCTCACTACCCACAGTCACGCCGTTTCTATGAGCTGTGCAGTGAATTTGGCTTGTATGTTTATGACGAAGCTAATATTGAGTCTCACGGATTATATTATGGCGATAAATCTCCTTCCAGACATCCTGAATGGGAACAGGCACATATGGACAGAACCATAAATATGTTTGAAAGGAATAAAAATCATCCATCTGTCGCTATTTGGTCGCTTGGAAATGAAGCAGGCAATGGTATCAATTTTTTCCATACATACAGGTATCTGAAGGATCAGGAACGCAACTTTATGAATCGTCCTGTAAATTATGAAAGATCATTATGGGACTTAAACACAGATATGTATGTTCCTCAATACCCAAGTGCTGCCTGGTTGGAAGAGATTGGTGCTAAAGGCAGTGACAGACCTGTAATACCATCTGAGTATTCACATGCAATGGGTAATTCAAACGGTAACCTTGATATTCAATGGGAAGCAATTTACAAATATCCTAACCTGCAGGGAGGATATATATGGGACTGGGTTGATCAAGGTATGGATGAAACAGACGAGAATGGCAATCATTATTGGACTTACGGAGGTGACTATGGAATTGATACACCTAGCGATGGTAATTTCAATAATAATGGATTAATTGATCCTTCAAGAGTTCCCCACCCTGCCGTTTCTGAAGTTAAATATGTACATCAGAATTTCGCATTTGAAGCGATAGACTTGAGCGCCGGAGTATTTAAAGTAACTAACCGTCAGTACTTTTCTAATACAGATAATTATGATTTCCTTTATGATATTTCAGAAAATGGTAATGTAATAACTGAAGGACAGATTCCAGTTTCTCTACTTCCACAGCAATGGATACAAATTTCTATTCCTTTAGATAAGATACAGTCAAAACCTGGTGTTGAATATTTTGTCAATTTTAAAGTTGTACAAAAAGAATCACATTCGTTAGTACCTACAGGCCATATAGTTGCTGTTGAACAATTCAAATTACCTGTCACTGCGCCTAAACAGGCATACAATGAGAGTAACACTTATCCTGCATTAAAGGTGAACAACAAGGAAAACACTGTAAGTATCAGTTCTAATGAGGTGCAGTTTGATTTTGACAAATCCAAGGGTATTGTCACCTCGTATAAAGTTGGTAATGATGAATACTTTAAGGATGGCTTTGGTATACAACCCAATTTCTGGCGTGCTCCGAATGACAATGATTATGGTAATGGTGCACCTCACCGTCTTCAGGTATGGAAACAATCCAGTAAAAACTTCAATGTTATCGAAACTAAGGTTGTGCCTGAAGGAGATAAATATGTTGTTGATGTAACATATTTGCTGGCAGCAGGCAATCTTTATAATGTAAAGTATACCCTATTCCCTTCAGGTATTTTAAATGTTAGTGTCGTTTTTCATTCAACAGATAATGAGGAAAGAAGTATTGAATCATCAGAAGCTGCCCTTACTGCTACTTTCTCTCCTGAAGCATCTGCTGCACGCAAAGCATCATCTACACTTACAGTTCCCAGAATTGGTGTTCGTTTTCGCTTACCAGCTGCAATGAACAATGTTGAATATTTCGGTAGAGGACCGGGTGAAAATTATATTGACAGAGCTTCCGGATCAAAAGTAGGTAAATATAAAACTACTGCTGATGAGATGTATGTGCCCTATACTCGTCCTCAGGAAAACGGGCATCGTACAGATACCAGGTGGCTTGCATTATCCAATGGCAACAACGGTTTATTAGTAGTTGCTGACAGCACAGTAGGCTTTAATGCTCTTCGCAACAGCGTTGAGAATTTCGACTCAGAAGAGGCAACCCACCGTCCCTATCAGTGGAATAATTTCAGCAGTGAAGAGATTGCTGCAAGAAATGATGAAAATGCTAAGAACAGGATGCCTCGCCAGACACACATAAATGATATTGTACCTCAGGACTTCGTTGAAGTTTGTATCGATATGAAACAACATGGTGTGGCCGGTTACAATAGTTGGGGCGCAAGACCTCTACCCGAGTACAGTATTCCTGCCAACAAGGATTATTCATGGGGATTTACACTCGTTCCAATATCTGATAAAACAGATATTAACGATATGTCAATTTTGAAGTACTAAACAGGTAATACTTTTGGCATTTTAAAGAAAGAGAAGAAAGAATAAAAAAACTACATAATTGATTTTTTTAGGCGGACAAAAATATGTTCGCCTTTTTTAATGTATCAATCTTAATAAATTCGTAACAGAAATAAGTAAACAAAAGCATATATTTGATGTTTTATGAGATTAAACAAATATGAAATAAAACAATGAAGAAGAACTTAATAACAATAATACTTATTTTTATAAGTGTAGCTGCTTATTCACAACAGGTGGCTAAAGGCTTTGTGTATGAGGACGCTAACAGAAACGGTAAAAAAGATCGCAGAGAGGCGGGTATCCCCAATGTAAGCGTTTCTAATGGAAGAGATGTTGTATTAACTGATGGGAACGGCTATTATTCAATAACCGCAAATGAAGGAAATACTATTTTCGTCATCAAGCCATCCGGGTATGAAATTCCGGTAGATAATTCTTATATTCCACAGTTCTATTACCATTATAAGCCTACCGGTTCCCCTGAAGGTTTTGAATTTAAAGGTGTGGAACCAACTGGTAATCTACCTTCATCAGTTGACTTTGCGCTTTATAAATATGATGAACCCGATGAGTATAGTGTTGTGGTTTTTGGAGACCCTCAACCCTACTCTATTGAGGATCTTGATTATTTTACTCAGAAGGTTGTAAGAGATGTCAAAAAGAGGGAAAATACATTGTTTGGCATAAGCCTGGGTGATATTGTGGGTGATAATCTGGATCTGCATCCGGTTTACAAAGAACGAATGAGTCTTTTACAGCTTCCATGGTTTAATGTGATGGGTAATCATGATATGAATTTCGATGCAACCTCTGATATTCTCTCTGATGAAACATTTGAGAAGAATTTCGGAAGTGCTAACTATGCATTTAATTATGGTAATGCCCATTTCATCGTTCTTGACAATATTTTGTATCCTGACCCAAGAGACGCAAGAGGCTACTGGGGTGGTTATCGACTTGATCAGCTCCTTTTTCTGGAAAATAATCTAAAAAATGTTCCAAAGGATAAGCTAATTGTTCTATCTCAACATATTCCTATGAAAGATAATTCCGGGAATTCATACCGGCTTGAGGACAGACAAAGAGTTTTCGACCTGTTACAGGATTTTGAAAATGTTTTAATCATGTCGGCACACACACATTTTCAGGAACAGATTGAATACACTGAAATTGAGGGGTGGAAAGGGAATAAACCATTGCACGAATTTAATGCAGGTACCACTTCGGGTGACTGGTACTCAGGAAAACATGATGAGAATGGATTACCTGACGCAACAATGCGTGACGGCACTCCACAAGGGTATTCTTTTCTTAACGTGAATGGCAACGATTATTATATTGATTATCAAGTTGCGGGTAGAGACATAGATCATCAAATGAATATTTATGCCCCTAAAACTGTAAAACATAATGGAAGGACCACCTCTCAGATTGTTGTAAACTTTTTTATGGGTAGCGAAGATGACAATGTAAAATACAGGATTGACAATGGGCAGTGGAAAGATATGCGGTATATACAGGCAGTTGATCCAAATTACAATCTGAAATTAATTGAATGGGACCTTACAGAGGAGTTATTACCGGGTCGCCGACCATCAAACGCAGTAAACAGCACACACCTTTGGTTTGGTCCACTAAGTCTGGATCTTCCTGCAGGTGTACACACAATAGAAGTAGAGGCAACAGATAGATTTGGTAAAATTCATAAAGGTATACAAACGTACAGGATTTTAGAATAGCCCTCGCCCTGCCATTTTGTCGTTTTATTTCTATCAAATATAAGGTTGTTATTGACTTTTTAAGCCATTATGTCAGACTCGGTATGTTATTTCTTATCGGCATATCTTTTGCGAATATTATAGTGTAAGTTTAATAACATTTTAAGAAAGGATAAATATTATGGCAATAATTAGAAGAACAAACACCTGGTTACCAAGTGTGTTTAATGATTTTTTCGGCAACGAATGGATGGAGAATAGCAGTAAATCTGTTCCCGCAATAAATATTATGCAGAACGAAGATGGATTTACAGTTGAAGTTGCAGCACCTGGAATGACTAAAGAAGACTGTATTGTTAGATTGGATGAAAATAACAATCTTGTTATTTCATTCGAAAAGAAATTAGAAAGTGAAGAAAAAGATAAAAAGGGTGCTTATTTAAGACGTGAATTTTCCTATTCTCAGTTCCAGAGGACAATGCTGCTACCGGATGATATTGATAAAGAAAAAATTTCGGCTCAAGTGAAAGATGGCGTATTGACTGTTGAAATACCAACTCTTAAGGAGAGGAAAACTTTAAAAGAGAAATTGATTGATATTAAGTAAACAATAAACAAGATCAAAATCGGTTAAATTAGAATGGGTGGATTATTTAGTAATTCACCCATTTTTTAGTTTGTTCTGTTTCTCATATATGTTAGAAACATCTTCATATACATCTTAATATCACTGTCATATAAGAACCCCGATATTATCTGTTCAGCCTCTTCAAGAAGTACGTCAATTTTTTGATTTGCATCATCTATACCCTTATACTTTTTTGCAAATTCGAGTAACCTCTCAATATTTTCTTCACTGTATTCTCGTGAATTCAGAATCTGCAGCATTGAAGCACTCTCTGATTCGGGTGCATTCTTTAGGGCATATATTAGAGGCAGAGTAATTTTACCCTCCCGGATATCTTTACCTGTAGGTTTACCTACGTCAACTTTATAGTAATCAAATATATCATCTTTAATCTGAAAACATATTCCAAGTATTGTGCCTATACGTATGAATTGAGATATGAGTTCTTTTTCTGCGCCTCCGGTTATGGCTCCAATAGCAAGACTTGCCCGAATCAGTGATGCCGTTTTTTTATCAATAACTTCGAAATAAGCATCTTCATCAATTATTACCTCACTTGCAAGTGAATACTGAGCGAGTTCTCCGGAAGCGAGATTTTGACCTAGTTCGGATATTATTTTTACTATCTCTATATTTTTAGTTTTAACACTTTCTGCTAATGCAGTTGAAAGCAGATAGTCGCCAACAAGTACTGCTCTTGTATTATCATAAACAGCATTCATTGATCTTTTTCCGCGACGTAAATCTGAGCGATCTATAACATCATCGTGAACAAGAGTTGCAGTATGCAAAAGTTCTATTGTTACAGCTCCATGGTAGGTTTCAGGAATAATCTTTCCACATGCCTTAGCAGTCATCAGAACTAAGGTGGGTCGTAAACGTTTTCCATTTGAACTAAAAACGTATGAAATCATTTCTGAGAGTTGTGGATTTTTGTTTTTAATAGATTCTTGCAAATATTTATCGAAAACAAATAACTCTTCCTGAAGAAAATCCTTTATTAGCTGACTTTGATCCATCACATACCAAATTATACGTACAAAAGTAAAAATAATTCTACTCAAAGCAACAAATATTCGTAACTTTACCAATCCAAACGCTATTTTAGAGAAAATTATGAACAAGAAAAGACTTTTCCTACTCGACGCTTACGCATTAATTTACAGAGCTTATTATGCATTTATAAAATTTCCGAGAGTTGATTCGAAGGGAAGAAATACTTCTGCTATTTTCGGTTTTATAAATACACTTGAAGAGGTTCTGAATAAGGAAAGTCCTACACATATTGCAATTGGATTTGACCCTGAAGGCCCTACTTTCCGTCACAAAGAATATGAGTCGTATAAAGCCCAAAGAGAAGCTACCCCTGAAGTGATTAAAGCTTCAGTCCCCTACATTAAAGAAATTATAAAAGCGTACAATATCCCGATTCTTGAAGTTCCCGGATATGAAGCAGATGATGTAATAGGGACTGTTGCAAAAAACATGGACAGAGATCTTTTTGATGTTTATATGATGACGTCAGATAAAGACTATGGCCAACTTACAGAACCAACAATTTTTATCTACAGACCAAAATATGGTGGGAATGATTATGAAATACTTGATGATAAAAAAGTAGTAGAAAAATATAATATTGAATTCCCTTCACAGGTTATTGATTTGCTTGGATTAATGGGCGATAGCTCTGATAATATTCCCGGATGTCCTGGTGTAGGAGAAAAAACTGCAGTAAAGCTACTTAAGGAGTTTGGTACTATTGAGAATCTGCTTGAAAATACAGATCAACTTAAGGGGGCTCTGAAACGTAACGTTGAAGAGAACCGGGAGCAAATTTTATTTTCAAAGTACCTGGCAACGATTAAAACGGATGTCCCTATTGAAATTGATGACAGCGATCTGTTGCTTAAAGAAAAAAAAGAAAATGACTTAAGAGCTTTATTTGAAGATCTGGAGTTTAGAACTCTGCTTACACGTATTTTCAAACAGGAAACGGCTAAAAGCTCTACTGCACCTGTTCAGGGTGAATTATTCGGTACAACCCCATCTGTCACAGAAACATCGGAACTTTCTAATTCAAAGTCTCAGGTAGAATATGATACAAATAATCTAGCCGATTTGACTGATATTCATTCAACCAAGCATGATTACAAAATGGTGACTTCTGAAAAGGAAATGCAATCATTATGCAAAGATCTGCTTGAACAGAAATCGGTTTGTTTTGACACAGAGACTACAGGTATGGATCCTTTACAGAGTGAATTAGTTGGTCTGTCTTTTGCATACAAAGAGGGTGAGGCATATTATGTGCCAATATCTGAAAATCAGGATATAGCTCAAAATCAGATAAATATCTTTAAACCTTTTTTTGAAAATGAAAAGATTGAAAAATCAGGTCAGAATATTAAATATGATATCCTGGAGCTCCGAAATTATGACATAAAGGTAAAGGGAGCACTTTTTGATACCATGGTAGCTCATTATCTGCTTAATCCTGAACTGCGTCATGGCATGGATTATATGGCCGAAACTTATCTGAATTATAAAACAATTCACATTGAGGAACTGATAGGGCCAAAAGGGAAGAATCAAAAGAATATGAGGGATATTGATCCTTCTATTGTCTGTGATTATGCATCTGAGGACGCTGATATAACACTTAGACTTAAAAATATACTGGAAAAGGAAATTGCTGATAATAATCTCAGCAGACTTTTTCATGATATAGAATGCCCGCTCATTTATGTTCTTGCAGATATGGAGTGGACCGGGGTTAGGATGGATCTTGAAGCTCTAAATGAATTGTCTAAACAATATACAGGTGAACTTGAGCTGATTGAAAAAGAGATAATAGAGATGGCAGGGATTGATTTTAATATCAACTCACCTAAACAGACCGGTGAAATTCTTTTCGACAGGCTTAAGATTATAGATAAACCCAAAAAAACAAAAACAGGACAATATAAAACAGGTGAGGAAGAGTTAGAGAAAATTAGATCTAAACACCCAATAATAGCCAAAATACTGGAACAGCGGGGAGTAAAAAAACTACTGAGTACCTATATAGATGCATTTCCACTACTTGTGAATCCCAAAACAGGAAAGATTCATACGTCCTTTAATCAGACTGTTGCTGCAACGGGAAGATTAAGCAGTACAAATCCCAACCTTCAGAATATTCCGATTAGAGATGAAAGGGGAAAAGAGTTGAGAAGAGTTTTTATTCCTGATGATGGATGTCTGTTTGTTTCTTCCGATTATTCACAAATTGAGCTAAGAATCATGGCTCATCTAAGTGGTGATGAAAACATGATAGAAGCTTTCAATAAAGGTCAGGATATCCATTCTGCCACTGCTTCCAAAATATTTAAAATTCCTCTGGAAGATGTTGATCAGGATATGCGCAGAAAAGCTAAGACAGCCAATTTCGGGATTATATATGGAATAACACCTTTTGGCCTGTCAGAAAGACTCACTATACCTCGTTCTGAAGCTAAGGACCTTATTGATGAATACTTCGGTACTTTTTCAGGTGTTAAAAAGTATATGGAAGAAAGTATAGAAAAAGCCAGGGAACATGGCTATGTTGAAACTGTATATGGACGTAAAAGATATTTGCCGGATATTAGTTCACGTAATGCTACTGTCAGGGGTTTTGCCGAACGCAACGCTATTAATGCTCCAATACAGGGTAGTGCTGCGGACATAATTAAGGTTGCAATGGTTAGAATCTTTAACAGGCTTGAGCATGACAATAAGAAATCCAAGATGATTTTACAGGTGCATGACGAATTAAATTTCAATGTTGTACCCGAAGAACTTGAGTATATTCGCGAGATGGTTGTAGAAGAAATGGAAAATTCATATCGAATGAATGTTCAGCTGAAAACTGAAATAGGAGTCGGAGAAAACTGGCTTGTAGCACACTAATGCTTGACGGTTTAGCAGAATACGGATACTGTGGATTACTGCTTGCTTCATTTCTTGCAGCAACAATTCTTCCATTCAGTTCGGAGGTAGTTTTTGCTGCACTTATAGCAGCAGGACTGGATCTTTGGACTCTGATAATATACGCTACCATAGGAAATGCTGCCGGAGGTGCTACATGTTATTATCTGGGACATTTAGGCAAGGTAGAGTGGCTTGAAAAATGGTTTAAAATCAAGCCTGAAAGTATAGAAAAAATGATTCAAAAGCTTAAGGGTAAAGGCGCGTTAATGGGTTTCTTCGGATTTCTCCCTGCAGTTGGAGATGTGATGCTGGTAGCACTTGGTTTTATGAGAGCAAATACATCCGTAGTTATGATAAGTATGACTGCCGGTAAGTTTTTTCGCTACCTGATTATCGGTTATGGAACAGGGGAAATTATAAACTGGATTTGAATCATTTGAGTAATTTATCAATTTAGTTAATGTAAGAAGTAATGTCAACAATATTATTTAATGAAATAGTTTTTGGTCCTGTGCACAGTCGCCGGATGGGAAGTTCGCTGGGAATTAACTTGCTGCCATACGACGGTAAAATATGTTCATTCGACTGCATTTACTGTGAATGCGGTTTTAATAAAAATTTTCGTACAAAAACTAAACTGCCGGAAAGAGAAAATGTTAAAGCTGCACTGAAAGAGAAGCTTACACTCCTTAAAAAAGAAGGTACGGTGTTAGATGTTATAACTTTTGCAGGGAATGGAGAACCGACAATGCATCCGGAATTTTATGAAATAATTGAAGATACTTTAGAACTGCGTAATCAGTATTATCCTCAAACTGAGATAAGTGTACTTTCTAATGGAATGCATTTAAAGAATCCCAGGGTATTTGAAGCTTTGAAGAAAATAGAAAAGCCTGTTCTTAAACTTGATTCAGCTTTTGATGAGACAGTCAGGCTGATTGATCGTCCTAACTCACCGGATTACAGCGTAGCAAAGCAGGTTGATTTATATAAAAGGTTCAAAGGTAACTTTATTTTACAAACAATGTTCCTTAAAGGTGAATTTGAGGGAAAGTATATTGACAATACTACTGAAGAAGAGATTTCAGCATGGCTAGAGCTCCTGAGAGCACTTAATCCAAGGGAGGTAATGATTTACACTATTGACCGGGAAACTCCCGTAGAAGGCCTTGAAAAAGCCTCATACGAGACTCTGCAAAATATAGCATCGAGGGTGGAGGAACTAGGCATAAGGACAAATGTTGCAGGGTGAACAAATTTACGCTATAAAAGCTTTTGAACTACCTGATTCAATTTTCGTGTTTAAAATCATAAACATGGATCGCGAATAGTAATTTCATTGCTCTAAAAAACTGCAAAACTCTTTATAGCGTAAGTATAATTTTTCATAAGTATCACTATTCTCTTTTCGAGGCTTATATTCGGCAAGTACACCCTGACCCATAGCTAATTGTGCGATTTCAACTGAATCGAACAGACCTGCGGCAGTTGCAGCACACATAGCCATACCTAATGCACCTGCTTGCTGAGCTTTAGCTACTTTTATCGGTATACCCATTATATCGGACAGGGTTTGCATTACATAGGGTGACTTCAAAGAGATACCTCCAACGCCAATCACTTCAGTAATCTCTACTCCTTCCTTTTCAAGATGTTCCAAAATTGC
Organism: Fermentimonas sp.; assembly: GCA_028683355.1. Lineage (GTDB taxonomy): Bacteria > Bacteroidota > Bacteroidia > Bacteroidales > Dysgonomonadaceae > Proteiniphilum. The sequence goes on along the minus strand of JAQUIZ010000005.1, from coordinate 26,079 downwards.
TCTTGAGCCAAAAGCTGTAGCTTCTACAAGACTTTTAAAAATTTCTGAAGGTGTTGTTCCTAAATTTAAACCAGATAATCCACCTTTAACTGCGGGGTTGTTAAAAGGGCTGCGACGACCATTAAACCAGTCGTTTGCTATCAGATCAGACTCTTTTATTTCGAGTCGTGATGCCTCTTCGGTAATCCTGGCCAAAATATCTTTAGTGACAGATTCTTTTTCCGGGAGAGATTTTACTGACCAAGTAAGAATATCTCTAAACCAGGCATAAACATCTCCAAAAGCAGATTGTCCTGCCTCCAGACCGGTATGACCGGGAATAACAGAACCATCGACTTGCCCGCTGATACCTCTGATATTTTTTCCTTTTAACTTTTCACTTGAAGTAACAACAATATCACAGGTTGAAGTTCCTATTATCTTAACCATAGTATTTACACCTATTCCTGCACCAATAGCTCCGGCATGTGCATCAATGATTCCAATAGCAATATCAACACCTGGAGGTAACCCAAGCCTGTCAGACCAGCTTTCAGTCATTTTCCCGCACAACTGATCACTTGTATAAGTATAATCGCTTAAACGGCCTGCGAATCCATTTAGAACGGGATCCAATGCAATAAGAAATTCCTGCGATGGATAACCGCCCCACTCTGCTGCCCACATTCCTTTATGTCCTGCAGCACATCTGCTTCGTTTAACTGCTTCGGGCTTAAGGTTGCCGGTCAGTAAAGCCGGAATCCAGTCACAATGTTCAATAATTGAGTAAGCTCCAGATCTTATTTTTTCATTAGTGCGTAGTATATGCAGAGCTTTGGACCAGAACCATTCTGGTGAATAAGCACCTCCTGAACGTGATGTATAATTAATTTCCCATTTTTCAGCCAGCTTATTTATTTCATCAGTCTCAAGAATAGCTGTATGATCTTTCCACAAAACAAACATTGCATCAGGATCATCCTCAAATTCAGGAAGTAATGCGAGTGGTGTACCGTTAGAATCTGTCAGGCATGGAGTACTTCCGGTAGTATCAATACCCAAAGCTGATATTTTCTCAATCTCCCTTTGTGAGAGCTGTCTGATTAACCCATGTATCACCTCTTCCAAAGACTCTATATAATCTTTTGGATGCTGACGATACATATTTGTTGATGAGTCACAGTATAGTCCTTTTTTCCAACGGGAATAATAAGATACAGACGAAGCAAGTTCTTTACCTGTAGTACAATTTACTGCAATACCACGACATGAATCTGTTCCATAATCTATTCCTATAACCAGCTTATCCATATTTTTAAATTTAGGGTTAAACAACTCTTTTTCTTGCAAAAGTGAAACTATAGAAAGTTATAATTATAAATGCAATAGCAGGAACCCAATAAGCATACCTAATTCCTCCTGTCTGATCCGATAAAATACCTTGCAACTGTGTTAAAATAGCGGCTCCGGCTATTGCCATAACCATACCAGAACCTGCGATTTTAGTATCTTCTCCAAGATTTCTCATACCTAGACCATAAATTGTAGGGAACATTGCAGACATAAATCCTGAGATCGACATCAATGCATATAAACCTATAAAACCATCTGCATATATTGTTAGTAACGATGCTATTATTGCAAGTAAGCCTAATCCTGATAATATATTTACCGGCTTTACATATTTCATAAGCCATGTACATAAAAATCTACCGATTACAAATAGTAATAATGAAAGAATATAATATGTTGCTCCTGCCTGCTCTGCAGTACGCGGAAGAAGGACATCAATTCCGAGAGTTTCCGCCAAGCTATAGAAACCACCTGCAATCGGCTCAACTCCTCTAAGAGCTGCAATAACAGCGTCATGTGATGGATTAACACCCAATCCGGCAATTACTGAGTCGAAATCAAGAGTCTGCATTGCATAACGTATAATGAATGACCATACAGCAATTTGTGATCCTACATAGAAAAACTGTGCAATGACTCCCCATACATAGTTTTTATTCTTTTTCAATCTCCTCCATGTAGCTTTTAAATTCAAATTTTTATCCTCGTCATGAGCTTTAGGCATTTTGGTAAATAATATCAATAACAATAAAATAAGCATGATAACCCCCAAAATCATATAAGCTGTAGTTACCGCATCAAGTTCGTTATTTTGAATAGACGCTAGTTCAGTTTCGCTTAGTGTTGCTCTATCAGAAGCAATCATTGTATTAAGTTGTGATAATACAAAAATCTGACTAACAAGAACACCTGTTAAAGCACCAAATGGGTTAAACGACTGTGAAAAATTAAGTCTTCTTGTAGCTGTAACTGGATCACCTAACGAATATACATAGGCATTGGTTGATGTTTCGAGTACAGATAATCCTGCAAAGAGAACAAAAATGGCAAAAAGATAGGTTGCAAAACTTAATGGTGAACTTATATTGTTGGCCAGCATAGCCGGATAAAAAAGCATTGTTCCTAGCACACACATCCCCAATCCCAGTAGAACACCAGATTTATAAGTATGTTTTTTAATAAAAATTGCACCTGGAAGAGCAAAACAACCATATCCAAGCAGATAACAGACTACCTGTATCCACGCAGTCTGAGTATCCGTAAGACTCATAATACGTTTAAATGCAGCAAGCATTGTATCTGTCATGTTATTTGGAACTGCCCAAATAAAGAATAGTGCAGTAAGAAGTATAAATGGGAATACTATCCCGGGTGGCACTAATCGATGTTTTTCAATGTTTCTTTTCATATTTGATATTTTGATAAAATTGTTTTATTTGATTGTGTTTGTGATATGATCTTTATTTACGGTGTTAATTAGAACTTTATATTTTGAGACAGAGATAAAATTCAGAAAACAGTTTTTACAGTCTCAAGACATACGCCCAACAGCTTTTCAGCAATTTGCGATAGATTACCCTCCTCACCTACGAAATGAAATACATTATGATTGTGTGAGAGAGACTGACCGGGATCGAGAAATGCAGCTGGTGAACTACTTTCCAGCTCAAGGAAAGGGCCCATTATACTGCCATCCTCAAGAGGCCCGTCATTGTAAGCATTTAGAGCATCGCCCACAAGAGGATCGCTTTCCGGATTCCATTCCTGATTAAGATAAACTGAATTCGGTTTAACATCAAAAGTTACAACGGTTAATCTTTTAGAAATTGGGTCGTAATTTCCGGCGATACCAGTTGTTCTTAAAGCATTCATCCCAAGTTTTCCTCTTGATTTGCCATCGGTTTTAAAATACAGAATACCATCTCTGTCAATCAGTCTTTCACTTGGTATTTCACCAAAATAATCCGACTTAACTACATCTCCTAACTTCTTAACATCTCCTTTATTATAGGGAATTACTGTTACGGCAGAATCAGACGGGTTGTACATATCCAGCATCCAAATGCATACAGTTCCGGTTTCTGAATTCCATTCGAAATCATTTTTATTGGTAATTGTATTTAAAGTTGAATAAGCAACGGTATTAACTCTTTCGGGCAGGTCAATTTTTAATCTGTTCCTTATCTCTTCTTCTGTTAATAATGAAATTGTACGTTCAACTACTAAATCCAGCTTAGTTCCTTTATAGTTAGTAAATACCATATCTTTAATAAAAGTAGCTTTACTATTTGTCGCGTTTTTTACCTCCCACTCTTCTATATCTATTGCTTTGGGAGTATGCCAGTTATCGTATACTTGCATGGCGCCTGGTTCAAAGAATATGGAATAGCCTCCGCCTTCCGGTCCAAGCCATAAACGATTTTCTCCTCCAAAACCATTCATGTGTTCATCAACTACACCTGAATCAAAGAAATTGTAGTTTACAAATCCGTGACTATTGCCATTTAGACCGTTTGCTGTTGAAGTAAATACTTTAGCCTGATATTTTGCTGAGAGTATAACCTGTGCTTTCTCATCATCTGATCTTAACAGTATAATACTGTCTTTCTCCGACAGATAATTCAGATCATATCCGAATGTACCCTTTTCATACTCTTTTCCCATATTTTCTGATTTTTTATTATTTTCCGAGCAAGATATTACTGCCAACCCAAATATCAATATAGAAGTAATTCGATTAATGTTTTTCAGTTTCATATTATTGTTTATTTAAGTTACCAAATTTGTCAAGTATACTGTTATAAGCTTCTGCTGCAGCGCCATTTCCCCAGTCATATATTGTAAATTCTCCCATTCCTTCGCCATCAGGACTGGTTCTGCCGACATGTCCGTAATTCTCCATCATGAATCCATAATCTTCTTTCCCGAAAAATGGATATACTTTTTTCCACTGTTTCATAGTTTGAGGATTTTCCGGACTATACATCATTACAAATGAAGCTTTAAGAGCAGCATACCCCCTTTCTATATATTCTTCTGTTTCAAGTAATTTACCATACTGAAGTATCAGTTCGGCAAATAAACTTTGACGTGAGTCATTCCATTCAGCATCTGCATTAAGAACTCCAAATCCTCCCAACACATTTACATACATATATGGCGGTTGCCAAGAAGCCTGAGTCATCAGTAACTCATCTAATGTACGTTGACCATATTGCAAATATTTCGCTACACCTGTTATTTTATAACTTTCAAAAAGTGCTTCGGCTGTCCAGAACATCGAGAAATTATTCTGTTTATACATGTTATTCCTTGCAACTTTACTTCCTATCAAATGATCCGAACCATACCGTGAACAAGACCAATAGGTTTCGAAATCCTCCCATCTGCCAGTTGGTATTATTTCTTCTATTATCACATCCATAGCTTTAAGAGCAGCTTCACGATACTTCATATATCCAGTTAATTCATAAAGTTTTAATAGAAATGTAACTGACATTGAAGTTTCCGGTGATCTGTTTAAATGGCTCATAGGTTGCAATGTATTTAAATCAAGCCATCCCGGAAAAAAGCCTTCTTCCGTTTGGATAGAGAGCAATGATTCAGCATAGCCTTTAGCATAGTTAAGCAACCTGTCATCCTTTTCCAGTTCTTCATACCATCTTAGCATCAGTAGCGCAGTCCAGCTCATATCTAAAATATGAAAAGGTGATTCAGCAGGGTTCCAGGTATATGGATTACGGTTGGAATTACCCCAATAATGAGTACCCCATCCCCTACTCCGGTTATATTGTTCACCATCTATTTCAATCTGATGCATTTCTGTGCCAATAAGTCCATAAAAGAAACCCTCCTTCCGGGGAAAAGAAAGTGCAAGTTCTTTTGTAAGCAGTGCTTTTTCCTTTAGATCAACGTTGCCTGTTCGTCTCGCATATCTATACAAACCACTTGCAGAGCGAAGCGAACTGAACCATGCCTGATTCCATACAGATCTGAACTCCCGTTCATTAATTTCGCCTGGATAATTAGGACTTTGAGTTACATTAACAATGAAAACTGGAGCACCTACTTTCTTACCGTTCAATTCAAATTCCTGCCATACACTCTCACTCCAGCTGTTAAAAGCCCAGTTATAAGCATGTTCTACGTACTTCTCTAAATCTACATTTACAGGATTTCCCCCTTGATACAGATTGTGTCCCCAATTGGTCCAAAAGAAACTTAAAGCCTTTCTGAATGGGTTGTTTAAAGATTCTTCATCATCAGAATGAATTAAATAAAATCCAAACTCCACTTCACCTCCCGGGTATATTGCCCCCGGTTCACGAGTAAAAAGTACATGGTTGTCAACTCTACTATTACTCATTCCAAGAACAAGACGATTCCCGGGTGCGTCCATATCCATATACCACCTTACAGGAGTACCTCTTTTCAATATTTCAAGATCCGGAACAAGCATTAACATCCTGCTCTCATCTTTTACAATAAGTGCAGGAGAACGGAAAACATGCTGCTCAATTATATGATTATCAGTTGGTGTGAGGTGTGGCGCCCAGTGATAGTCAGGATTAAACCCCGGAGTTAACGTCACTTGCCAGTCGTCTTGCTGAATTTGCCCTTCGAGCGTAAAGGTTATTTTCACGTGAATGGTATTATTATCTATTACAGTAACCCTATTAACTCCTTTGCTATCACCCAAAAGATCATACTCTATTTTTTCAACGTAGCTTTTCAGTTCAGATGATATCGGAATTGGTTCACCTGCAATAAGTAAATAACATGATGCAAAAAGACTTAAATATATTGCACCAAAAAGCTTTAAGATTTTATTACTGCAAAGGTTTATATACTTTCTCATGTAATCCTTTTAATCTTGAATCCTACAAGATGTATTACTACTCTATTCTCTCTAAAGTAATTAATGTGAGTTCAAATAAATTTCCATCACCATTATCTCTAACATGAACAGTAATAGAATTTGTTTGCGGAGTGAGTTGAATATCACCTACATGCACATTTTCTCTATAACCATCATTCTCCTCTTTAGTTGAGATCCAATCTGTTAACTGATTTTGTCTCTGCCATATCTGGAAATCAGCTCCCTTGGGAGATTCGTGATAATTGAGAATAACTCTATATTTACCTTCAGGAACATCATTCAACATAATTCTAACTGCCCCTTTACCAAACGACGTAATTGCAAGTCCTCTATCTAAAATAACCTGTATTCCTCTTTCTAACGTTATTTCCATTAATTGCGGAAAGAATACATGACTAATGGGTAAATAAACTTCTCTCAGTTCTTCAGTAGGTTCCATTCGATCTTTTAATCTCTCTGCACCATAATAGAATGCAACAGTAGCATAATCAACAGGGAAGTTATTGCCTACTTCTCCATGTTCCATTCCATGATATATCTCTTTTTCAAATGGCATCTTATCAGACAGGAAAAAACGATAGGCACCTGTACGTCCCATTGGAAGTGAATAATCTAGAGAACCATGTAAAGGCATACTGATACCTCTGTCCCAACGATCCAATAAAGCATACCATCCCCCATTATAATAATCTTCCGAACCTGTACCGTGAAGACGCATTTTACCATCAACATAAGTTGTATCATCTCCTTCCCAAAACAGCGTCATACCCGGTCTAAGACCCTGAGCGTGATGAACTGTGCCAACATAATGGCCTTTACCTTTCGTATCTAAAAAAGTATGAAACTTTCCTATTTCGGGAATCTCACGTCTCCATACAGTGTACAACTTACCCTCTTCTTTTACAACACGACTGTTACTGTTATAATAAACCTTAGAAGTTACTGAAATTGGATTTTGCTGAACTCCATCACGTTTTTCGTATATTAACTTCATTTCGGCTGATTTATCATACGGCATTGGTAAATAGCTGTAATTTGTAGTTCCATATCTACCCATTACCATGCTTCTCATTGCAGGTTTACCAAAAGCATATCCGAAATAATCGGCAATGGGTGAGTAAATAGCCTCTACTTCTTCATTATCCCATGTGGCTGATAAAATAATATCTTTGTATAAACCTTCGAATGAAGTTCCTCCATCAATATCAAACCCAACTATACGTCCACCATCTGTGGATTCAAAAAATGAGAACTCTTCACCCGGGAGTAAAGTAAATGTTTTTTCAACTGTTTTTATATCAGAGGATAACCCAGATCTATAATTATTTACAGTAGGAGAGATATCAGTCCATAATTTATTTGCTTCTGATAATAACATCTTATCACTATCAGAGAACTCCCCTGTCCAGCTTTTCACATTTACCCCCGGCATTTGTCTGTATTGTATCTGGTGAAACATAATATGATCACCTTCATAAACTATTTTCAAAGATTTAGAGAATGGAATTGGGATATATGAGTAATAACCACCTATTTCATTTCCTACTACCGGTTTTGTGAAAGGATAAACATTTCCTGAAAACAAATCCATAAATTTAATTCTTAGCCTGGCCGTTTTTTCTCCGTCAAAATAGAACGATAGAGTATCTTCAGTCGGGGTAGGAGTCCAGAACCTGTTCAGAACACCCGGTCCTTCAAATTCAGCCAGGACAAGGTGCCCGTTTTCTTTCCTGATAAAAGAGTAGTTTCCAGAAAAACCATCATCATTGCCACCTGTCCGATCGTAACTCGACTCCTGTTCAATTAATTGATGATGCCTGTATCTGGGTAACTGATCAAGGTTCTTAAGTTGTTTTACTTCGTCGCTCCAGCTATAAACATTGGTCTGACTATTTGCCTGAAACTGGCTGAATAATAAAATATTTATTAATAATAAAATTTTAACGATATAATTCATATTCTTATTTAAGATTATATTCTGGTTGTTCTAAACTTCCAATTTAGAAATTTAAATGGATTTTATGTATTTCCTTGAAAGCTGATAGATATACTTAAGGATAATGAATTTTATTGTTCTATCTTAAATTTATCAATTCAGCTCCAACTCTTCCCATGAAGGAAGCTGTGGATATTTGGCATGTGGTTCAGACTGATACCAGAACACTACAGATGAAATATCAGACTGTTGTGGCAAGTAACGATGTCCATGACGCCAGCCCAGATCCTGAATTGTTATTTTTAAATCTTTTTTAAACCTGATTGGATCCATAACATGCCAGCGATATAAGCCGAATCGTTGTCCTGCTTTATATGTCTGTTCTGCAGGCAATACCTGAACTAAACCTGCAAATGGTGTTGAAAAAGTAGTATATTTACCATTCCGATCGAAGTTATATGATCCCAGGAAATAATCTTCCGTACCGGTTCCTATAATAGTAGGAAATTGCTTATCACCATCCATAAAAAACTTGATCTCTCCTTCTCCCCACCAACCATTGTTATTTACCTGCCAGGCCATATAAACACCAACATAATGTCCTTCCCCTTTTATACCATCAACAATAGTATAGTCTGAAGTTCTATTTACTTTCGTGCGTCTGAACTGAGCATGAAAATAAGCGGCATCATCCGGTACATCAGTAAGCGTATAATCAATCTGATAATACAGGTTCATTGGTTGCGAGTCATTAATATTAGTCATAGTTATACGAGCCTTTTTTCTGAAAGGCATTACCCAGTAACTATTAAAAGCACTACCCGGATTAACGGTAACAGGCAGTGAATTTATGTGAGCATATTCATTCCAGCCCATTCCAAAAAAATGTCCTATGGGCGCTTCTATAGATGGTTCTGTTTCATCGTCCCAGTAAATCCTTATGATAGAGAAACGCCAGTTTCCCGTTGGTGTCATCCATATATGCTGAATTGCACCCGGACCATCGATCTCGGCCATGGTAAATGTTTCCCCTGGCTGTATGGTTACAAAAGGGTTAACTTTCCATCCCTGTCCCAAATCACGTGCAGGTTCAGATGCGTTAGCACTGTTTCGCGGTGCATTAGGATCCGGAATAGCCATTCCTCCTCTACCCTTTTCACCTGTAAAGTTTTCAGGACTAATTGACCTTGTTTCAGCATTAGAAAGTCTGTATAGATTGCCCATATTCATATCCAAACCTGAAAAAGAACGGTTTTGTGCAACTGCTCCAATAGAAAAAAGCAGGATTACTACTGTTAAGAAACTTGATTTTAAACTCATATTGTTTGTCATTAATTGGATTTAAAAAATTGTGAAAATATTTATCTGTATAAAGGTCCGTAATTTGCACAAGCTCTATAGTCTGAACCTTCGTTGTCAGTACCGAATGCCGACCAGGCATCAGGACGGAATATCTTTTCATCATCTACATTATGCATATTCACAGGAATTGAGAGTGCTGAAGCCAGTGTTATCAGATCTGCGCCGAAGTGACCATAACTGATAGCTCCATGATTTGCTCCCCAATAATTCATAACTGAATAAACATCTTTAAACCTTCCACTACCGGTTAATCTGGGTACGAAAAATGTTGAAGGCCAGGTTTTATCTGTACGCCCATCAATCATTCTGAACACTTCATCCGGAAATGTGGCTGTCCAGCCTTCAGCAATCTGTAATACAGGTCCAAGTCCTTTTATAAGGTTGATACGACTCATGGTAACAGGCATATTTGCTCTGGTAATAAATTGAGATGAATATCCACCACCCCGCATATATTCTAGTGAAGCGGGAAACCAGGTAGTTGCTTCCAACATTTTTCTGACTTCATCTTCAGATATATCCCAGAAAGGTTTCATAACAGGATTTCCATCTGAATCTGATTGCTGGCCGGTACCGTCTAAAGTACAAGAACCTGAATTTTTAAGGAAAATAGCACCATTTTCTAGTAAACCATCCGGTTTCCAGCCACTGATCCGTTCAATTGCAGCAGGACTCCAATAAGTTCTTACATCAGCAAATATCTGAGATTGATTAGTCAGCAGTTGATTAAATAACATACTGATACCATTCAGATGATCATCCTCAGTTGCGAATGTAAATGGTTTACGTATTCCGTTCCAGTCGAAAGAAGAGTTAAGTATTGCTTCTGAAAAATCACCATCAGGCATAAAATCAGTCCACTGACGCTGTCCTTGAAAACCTCCGGCGATAGCGTTGTGACCAAGCGCTTCTTCACCAAACCCAATTTTGTCAAGTTCCGGATTACCAATCAGCAAATCCCGGAAAATCAGAGTCATCTTAACTACAAACTCCCAATCCCTGTCTTTTTGGTCACGATTGTGTTTAAGATGCTCTTGATTAAAGTCTTCTCCTTCACGGGACATACAATTTTCTTTAGTCCACTGTAGTGCTTTTTCATACTCTTGTTTATCATATATTCCTAACTGAACACGTCGTAATATTTCGCTTGAATCTACATATTCAGTACGCATACCCAGATATTCCTGCAAAAAATCAGGATCTGTCATTGAACCACCAATTCCCATAGATACAGAGCCAATTGAGAGATACGATTTACCTCTCATTATGGCTACTGCCATTCCTGCTTTTGCAAATCTGAGCAACTTTTCACTAACATCTTCAGGAATTGTGTCATCACCTGCGTCCTGAACATCTTTTCCATAAATTCCAAATGCCGGTAATCCTTTCTGGTTATGCACTGCAAGAGCAGCACTTAAATATACCGCACCAGGTCGTTCACTTCCATTAAATCCCCAAATTGCTTTAGGAATATTCGGGTTCATATCTATAGTTTCAGAGCCATAACACCAGCAAGGGGTAACTGAGAGTGATACACCTACATTTTCTCTTTCAAATTTTTCTGCACACATTGCGGCTTCTTTCACGCCACCAATACAGGTATCAGCAATTACACACTGAACGGGGGTTCCGTCAGGATACTTAATGTTTTCACTGTATAACTTTGCAGCACTTTTAGCAAGATTCATTGTTGTTTCTTCCAACGATTCCCGGATACCACCGCGGCGACCATCAATTATGGGGCGGATTCCAATTTTAGGATAAGAGTTTTTCATAAAATTTGAATTTAAATAAAGCTATATTAATCGTTTAACTATAATAATAAAATTATTACCATACTACTGATCTACAATCTTTTCATTAGTAACCAATTCAGCATCCTGGATAACTTTTATAAGCTCATTATTATTATCATCTATCTGTTCAATAAGCAGATCAATCGCTTTCTCTGCCATCTCTTTTATAGGTTGTTTGATAAATGGTATTGTATAAGGCAGAATATAAAAAGCATCATTTTCATCAAAACACATTAATTGAATATCCTTTTGAATAATGATATTATTATTAATTAATGACTTAACTCCATTTATTGAAATTGAGTTTGTTGTGAAAAAAATGCCATCAATTCTGATATTTTCATTTACCATTTTTTCAATTGCAGCTGAAACATCCTCTTTAAGGAAATCATATCTAACCTCTGCAATATAATTTGGATTAAAAATCCCCGAATTTTTCAATGCTTCTACTGCTCCTCTCTTACGTTCATTTACATGAAAATGGTCCTGTTTGTATGAAATAACTCCAATATTTCTACAACCTTTCTTTATTAACTCTTCGGTAGCTTTGTAAGATATTTCATAGTTATTGATCGTTACCGAATTCACTTTTAATTCCGGAAAAGTTCTATCTACCAAAACTAATGGAATATTACTTACGGTAAGCTTATTTATTAGATTCTGACTTTTTTCAGTGGGAGTTATTATGAAACCATCAACCTGACGAGCTAATAAAAAATTAATTATATGTTCCATCTCATTGAGTTTCTCATTAGTATTACCGATAATAACTGTATATCCTTTTTGTTGCGCAAAACTTTGAATATGAAGTGCCAGAGCACCAAAAAACAGGTTTGATATATCAGCTATAATAAGGCCTATTGTACGTGATTTGCCAACTTTTAAACTTTTTGCAAGCGTATTTGGTACATAGTTTAACTCTGCAGCTTTATCCAATATTTTTCTGGACAATTCTTTACTTACTCTACCATTTTTATCCTTACCATTAAGAACCAAAGAAACTGTAGCTGAGGAAACTCCCAACTCATTTGCGATTGTTTTTAATGATATTTTTTTCATTTTCTCCTTTAATTGAATCACTCTAATGATAACACTTATTAATACAAAAGAAGTTAGTTAATCGTTTAATTACAAATATTTTTATGTGTTATTCAACATATCAATAATAAAAACGAGCTATTCATAGTAATTATAAATAGCTCGTGTCAAGACATTAAGTCAGACTTATTTTTGTTTTGAATATTTCTTGGTTCGCTCTTATATAAAAGGAGATTATAAGAGCGATATAAGGTCTAGGTAAGAGTTAAGTAAGCCTAAAGTACAGACAAATTTATCCTAAACATTAAATCTGAAATGCATAATATCCCCATCCTGCACAAGATATTCTTTGCCTTCTACACTCATTTTACCGGCTTCTTTAACAGCATTTTCTGAACCGTAAGTAATATAATCATCAAATTTTATTACTTCAGCCCTGATAAAACCTTTTTCGAAATCAGTATGAATAACTCCGGCACACTGAGGAGCTTTCCATCCGTTTTGGAATGTCCAAGCCCTTACTTCCTGTACTCCGGCAGTAATGAATGTTTTTAAATTTAATAGTTTATATGCTGATTTAATGAGACGATTAACTCCTGATTCTTCTAGTCCCAGTTCATTTAGAAACATTTGACGTTCTTCGTAGTTGTCGAACTCAGCTATTTCTGATTCAATTTTAGCAGCAACAATCAAGATTTCAGCATTTTCATTTTTTGTCGCTTCCCTTAATTGATCTACATATTTATTTCCGTTTACAGCGCTTGCTTCATCCACATTACAAATATACATAACAGGTTTGGACGTAAGCAAATAAAGTTCATGTGCTGCTTTAGCTTCATCTTTGCTATCAAAAGTGACTGTTCTGGCAGATTCTCCTCGCTCTAATGCTTCTTTAATTTTTGAATATGCTTGATATGCTACTTTTGCATCTTTATCACCGCCTGTTTTAGATTGCTTCTCGACCCTGCTAATGCGAGATTCTATTGTTTCCAGATCTTTTAGCTGCAACTCGGCATCTATGATTTCTTTATCACGAACCGGATCTACATTGCCGTCAACATGAGTTACATTCTCATCATCAAAACAACGCAATACATGCAGAATAGCATCAGTCTCCCTTATATTTGCTAAAAATTTATTACCTAAACCTTCGCCTTTACTTGCACCTTTAACCAATCCGGCAATATCTACTATCTCGACAGTTGTAGGTAGAATTCTTTGAGGTTTGATTAATTCAGCTAGTTTATTTAATCTTTCATCAGGAACAGTTATAACACCTACGTTCGGTTCAATAGTACAAAAGGGAAAGTTAGCTGCCTGTGCTTTCGCATTTGACAAACAATTAAAAAGTGTGGATTTCCCAACATTAGGAAGTCCTACTATACCACATTGAAGAGCCATTTTCTGAATTTTTAAAAGGCACTATTCCTCTTATTACTATAATACAAGCTGATATAACTAACAAAAAGGATAATACCTGAAATTTGCGGATGCAAAGGTACAAAAAACAATTATAAACCATGCTTAGCTGATATTTCCAACATTCTTTCTATTGGCTTAACAGCTTTTAATCTTGTTTCTTCATCAACGAAAATCTCTGGTTTTTCTAATTTAATACACAAGTAAAGTTTCTCCAAAGTATTCATTTTCATGTAGAAACATTCATTACAAGCACAAGTTGAATCTTCGGGAGGAGCAGGTATAAATAGTTTATCCGGATTTTCTTTCTGCATCTGATGAATAATACCCGCTTCTGTAGCAACTATGAATTGTTTTTTATCAGAAGTAGTTGCATACTTCAATATAGAAGAGGTTGAGCCTACATGATCTGCTACTTCAAGTAAATATTTAGGGCATTCAGGATGAGCAAGCAATAATGCTTCAGGATACTCTTTCTTCAATTCAAGAATTTTTATGAGAGAAAACTGCTCATGTACATGGCACACACCTTGCCATAAAAGCATATTTCGTCCTGTAAGCTTATTTATATAATCACCCAGATTTTTATCCGGTCCGAATATAATTTTTTCATCTGCTGGAAGAGAATCAACTATCTGTTTGGCATTTGTTGAAGTAACCACTATATCTGTGAGTGCCTTAACAGCAGCTGTTGTATTTACATAAGATAATACTGTATGTCCGGGATTTTCTTCTATAAATTTCTCGAATTCATCTGCAGGACAACTATCAGCAAGTGAACATCCGGCTTTCATATCAGGAATAAATACACGTTTCTCAGGACTTAATATTTTCGCTGTTTCTCCCATAAAATGAACACCGCATAATACAATAATATCAGCAGTTGTTTTAGCAGCCCACTGAGCAAGAGCAAGGCTGTCTCCTACAAAGTCAGCAATATCCTGTATATCAGATTCCTGATAGTAGTGTGCCAGAATAATAGCATTTTTCTCTTTTTTTAATCTGACTATATTTTGAATGATTTCTTCTTTTGTCATAATCTATTTATTATTATATATAGTTTTAAAATTAAAAAGATATATGATGGTAATGATAGCCTGTTGATACTGTAGATATTTTTTTTTGAATAAGTAACGATAAAAAGTTATTAACCTGAAAGTAAAAGTTATCAACAGTTATCAACAATTTAATTCTGCATAACTTTTTAATTTTGTGATAATTATAAATGTTATCATAAACTGTTTACAATCTGCAAAGTTAATAATTATTTTCTTTTTTGTTACAAACCACTGTTGAAAAGAGTGTGAAATCTCGAAGCTAAATAAAGCTTTATTTTCTTTGCCGTATATAAAATAATTTCAACTAATAGTATTCTGAATAATCCAAATTTATTTATCAATTTCTTTGCACATTTGATTTACAACTTATCAACATTTTATCTGCAACTTCAATTTTACTCTTAAAAGCCTAATAGATATAATATTAAAAAGGAAAACGAATATTTATATATTGTTAATACGTAAGAGAAGTTTTTAATTTAGAACATTCTTTTTACTACATTTGTTTGTATTTTATATTGATGGTGAATAAACTATATTTTATATATCTTCTGTTTTCAGTGATTATCGTCACAAACTCCTGTATGTCAACGGTAAAAATCACATCAGTAGTGGAGAAAGATCCTAAGGGAGATTTTCTGCTAAAGTGGGAAGTTAGCCCTGATCAGGAAGGTGATATAGATATTTACTCATCACTTTCTGATAGCTCCATAACAAGTTTTACGCCGGTTATCACCACAAAAATAGCAAATCAGGTAATGAAATTGAATCCCACGGGCTCAGGGCTCAGGGAATATTTTATACTGCGTACTGCAGGAGTTCATTCAGGTGTTGTTGCTAATCGTGTAATCGATATGAACAACATTAAAAACTTCAGAGATATCGGAGGATATTTTACAACCGATGACAGACAAATTAAATGGGGACAGATATACAGGTCTGCAGATCTAAGCAGCGCTACCCTTTATGACCAGGAGAAAATTCGCAGATTAAATATTAAAACTATTATTGATTTCAGATCAGAAAAAACTTCTGCAAAATACCCAATACTAATACATCCTTCTATCAGAAAAATTGCACTTCCTTTATCTCCAATGGATGCAGAAAAGCTAGATGCTCAATTATTAGATAATGATTTTAATAGAAGCGATGCTATCAGATATGTTCAGGAATCATATGTTGATATTGTAGAAAATCACAAGGAGCAATTTGGAGATATGTTTGATATACTTACAAATGATGCCAATTATCCGGTTTTATTGTCCGGATCTTTGGGAAAAGATGGTATCGGACTGGCATCATATTTTATTTTATATGCTATTGGTGTTCCACAAGCATCTCTTGAACAGGATTATATGCTTTCAAACAGACTTATTGACCCTGTGAAAGCTAAAATTGATGCACAAAATCTGCCCGAAACAATGCAGGAAGCTGTTACCGCTATGCTTTCGGTTAACAGATCTTATCTTAATTATGTAATTGATCATATTAATAATAAATATGGATCTGTTGATGCCTACCTTGAAAAAGAACTCAGAGTGACAAGTGGAAAAAGGAACCTGTTAAGAAAATATCTGCTATATAATTTTTGATTTTTTTATTTACTGTGCCTCTTATTCAATTTATTTTCATACCTTTGCAGCCGTTTTAAAAAAAGGGGTGTTTTAATAGTAACAATATAAAACCGGGTTGTCTTCTGATTTAACTAAATATATCAAGCAAATAATTATCACCCTAATATTACTAATCGTAATTGAGTTTTCTCTCATCTTTATAAATAACTGGCTGTGTGGAGTAAAGAGAAATATCAATACTCACAAATTAATTTATAAAAAATGAGCGAATTTAAAAAATTGGGTGTTTCACCCGAGATAGCGCAGGCTCTTACAGAGTTAGGCTACGAACAACCAATGCCCGTACAAACAGAGGTAATACCTCAGTTGCTAAATCAAACAAGGAATATAATTGCACTTGCACAGACAGGTACAGGTAAAACTGCTGCTTTTGGTATACCAATAATCCAGAAGACTGTATTAAAAGACCTTTCACCTCAGACACTTATACTTTGTCCCACCAGAGAGCTGTGTCTTCAGATTGCAGGAGATCTTGCAGACTATTCTAAATATGTGGAAAATATTAAAATTCTTCCAGTTTATGGCGGATCAAGTATAGAAAGTCAAATACGCACTCTTAAAAGGGGTGTTCATATAATTGTGGCTACACCGGGTAGATTGATAGACCTTATAAAGCGTAAGACAGTTTCACTTTCAAATGTTCATACAGTTGTACTGGATGAAGCAGATGAAATGCTTAATATGGGATTCACCGAGGATCTTAATGAAATTCTTTCGTATGTGCCTGAAAATCGCAGTATGCTTCTGTTTTCAGCTACAATGCCAAAAGAAATTCAGAGAATTACCGGCAAATATATGAAAGACCCGATGGAAATAACCATCGGCAGAAAAAATGAGGGTGCCTTAAATGTAAGACATATCTATTATGTTGTTCATGCTAAAGACAGATATCTTGCTTTAAAGAGAATAGTGGATTATTATCCTAATATATATGGAATAATATTCTGCAGAACCCGAAAAGATACTCAGGAGATTGCAGATAAACTCATGCAGGATGGTTATGACGCCGACTCACTTCATGGAGATCTTTCTCAGGCTCAGCGCGACCTGGTAATGAGTAAATATAGAAACCATAATCTTCAGCTGCTTGTAGCAACCGACGTTGCAGCACGCGGACTAGATGTAGATGATGTATCGCATATAATCAATTACAGCCTCCCTGATGATACTGAAAGTTACACACATAGAAGCGGAAGAACCGGCAGGGCAGGAAAAGCAGGAACCTCCATATCAATTATTCATACAAAAGAGAGAGGAAAAATTTTACAAATTGAGAAACAGATTAATAAGGAGTTCGAAAAGCGTGAGATTCCTAAAGGAGATGTTATCTGTGAAAAGCAGCTCTTCAATTTTGTTGATAAAATTGAGAAAGTAAAGGTAAATGAAGAAGAGATTGAGCGACTACTGCCATCAATATTTCGTAAGCTTGATTGGCTTGAGAAAGAAGACATAATCAAGCGTATTGTCTCTCTGGAATTTAATCGTCTGATAGATTATTATCAGGAAGCTGAAGAAATTTTTGAACCGGATGACTATTCTTCAGGCAGGAAAAAAGGTGAACGTGGGCGACAGTCTAACAGAACTGGCAATGTATCTCGTGAACCTGAAAAAGGTTATTCCAGATTATTTATTAATGTTGGAAAAATGGATGGAATCAACCCTGCTGTATTAATGGGTTTTATAAACGAAAATGTTAAAGGAAAAGTTCCAATCGGAAAAATAGATCTGATGAGAAACTTCTCATTCTTTGAGGTTCCTGAAGATGTTGCTCCTAAGGTGGTCAGCTCATTTAAAGGAATGCATCTTGAAGATAGAAAACTTTTAGTACAGTTTGCACAGGATGCTGAAAATCAGAAGCCTAAAAAAAGTTTCGGTAGAAAAAAAGAAAAGAGTTATGGTTTCGGTAATAACAAGAAAAAAAGAGGAAAAAAGCAGAGATACTAATCTAGCAAAACGGAGCAGACGCTCCGTTTTTTTTTGACTTAAATCTTAACAATAACGTAACTGTAGCTTAACAGGTCTGTAACATTTATAACAGAACTTTGTGCCGTAAAAAAATACTATTAATATTTATTTTGTGGCACATAGATTTGTAATTTCAAAACTGTCCGTATTATTGTTTTTACTTGTTATTTCATTTACTGCATTATCACAGACAGGTATAATAAAAGGAAAAATATCTGACGCTAAAACCAATGAACCGCTAATTGGTGCATCGGTGCTGGTAGAGGGAACAACAAACGGAGCTGCAGCCGACTTAGATGGTAATTATCTAATTCAGAACGTTGCAACAGGAACTCACACTCTTATAGTTTCTTATGTTTCTTATAACCAGCAAACCCATAACGGTGTTGTAGTAGAAAGTAATAGTGAAACAGTTCTCGATTTCGAGATGTCTTCTGATGATATTACTCTTCAGGAGGTAGAAATTGTAGCACGTGTGAATCGTGAAAGTGAGAATATTCTTCTGATGGAGCAGCGCCAGGCACTGGTTTCAACTCAGGCTGTAGGTTCACGTGAGCTTTCGCGTAAGGGTATTGGTGATGCACAGGCAGCTGTTGCTCAGATATCCGGTATTTCACGTCAGGAAGGGGTTAAAAATGTATTTGTAAGAGGTCTTGGAGACCGATATAATGCTACCCTGCTTAATGGATTTCCTATTCCATCAGAAGATCCTGAATACAAAAACATTGCACTTGAGTTTTTTGGTACTGATATTATTCAGAATATTGGTGTAAACAAGGTTTTCAGTGGAAGTAGCTATTCTGATGTAGGAGGCGCTGTAATTGATATATCATCAAAAGAGCTGTTAAATGATTACGAACTTGTAGTTGATCTTTCGGGAGGTTTAAACAGTGCAGCCGTAGGGAAAGATTTTCTTAAACAGGAAGGTTCAGATTATTTTGGTTTTGCAAACAGCAATAGGCCTTTTGACAATATATTTGATTTCCCTAATAGTCTTGATCCGGGGGAAGTTTCTCTTCCAATGAATCATAGTTACGGTTTATCCGGAGGTAAATCTTTCAAATTGGGTAAAAGAAATAATCCTCTTTCGTTTTATGGCGTAGCTTCTCATAGTACAGACTACTCCTATACAGAGGAAATTGTACGCAACGCTAATACAATCGGGAATATCTGGCAAGATCAAAATGGAGATAAGTATTCCCAGAATACAAATCAGCTCCTTTTGGGTAATTTGATGTTCGGCATAAACAAAAAGCACAATCTTCATTATAATTTTATGCTGATTCATGCAAATGACCAGTCAGTAGGTAAATACAGCGGACTCAACTCTGAGCGTCATCAGGGAGCTCTTAACGACGTGGGTATTGCAATCAGGCAGCAGACTAACGATAACCTCCTTATCGTAAATCAACTTTCGACAGATTGGCTTTTAACAAATTCGCTTAGACTGGATGCCGGAATTTCTTATAATACAGTAAAAGGACTTGAGCCTGACCGTCGTGAAAACTATTTTTCGCTTGCAGAAGGTAATACTTACAATCTTACAAGAAGTAATAGGAATAAAAGATTCTTTTCAGAGCTAAAAAACAGAGATATTAATCCAAAAGTTGCATTAACATATAGTCTGGTCGACCGATATGGTTCTGAAAATTCCAATATTTCTATCGGTTATACTGCCCGTTTCGTTAATGACGATTTTGAAGCTGTAGAATATAATTTCAGTCCTCTTGGCATGCCTGCATTTTCAATGGATGGCCTTTCTCTTGACTATTTGTATGAAAGTAGCCTCAAAGATGGCACACTTAGTATGACTACCGGAAGAACGAACTCTTACGATGTATCAAAAAAGATCCATTCATTTTATGGAGAGGCTTCCTATCAGCTTGCACAAAACCTGACAGCAAACATTGGTCTAAGAATGGATAAGGTAGATCTATCTGTAGCTTATGATGTTGCTCATACTACTCCCGGAGAAGTAACAATAAATACTGACTACTTTCTTCCAAGCCTAAACCTTAAATATGATTTGAACGATAAAAACAGTTTACGCCTGGGTACAAGTAAAACATATACTTTGCCACAATCAAAAGAGATTTCTCCATATCAGTATGTAAATATATCGTTTGCCAGCCAGGGTAACCCAAATATCAAACCATCAGACAATTACAATATTGATCTGAAGTGGGATTATTATTTGAGTCCGGGTGAACTACTCTCCGTTACCGGATTCTATAAATATATAGAAAGACCAATTGGACGAGTAGATCAGGCAAATTCAGCAGGATTGCTAACTTATGACAATATCAGCGATCATGCGGTTGTAGGAGGTATTGAATTCGAATTAAGAAAGAATATTTTCAACCGTTATGATAATCAACGTGAACGCATGAACAGGCTATCGGTTGGTTTGAATGCATCATATATTCATACAGATGTGCTGCTTGATATTCTTAATACTGAACAAAGGAACAGTGGACTTGAAGGTGCATCTCCTTTTCTTGCAAATACTGATATCTCTTATCACTACACTCAAGGCGATAAAAGCTTTGTTGCTTCACTGATCTTCAATTATTTCAGTGACCGAATACATACAGTTGGTGCAGCAGGTTTTAAAGATATTGTTGAAGAGGGCATTCCAACAATGGATTTCGCCGCTACGTATAGTTTAAACAGACAGCTATCCCTTAAGCTTGGCGCATCTAATCTGTTGAATTCACCTTACAGGTTATCAAGGGAAAGCAGTGTTTCCAGCGATAAAGTAATTCTTAATGAATTCAAGAAAGGTCAAAATATCAGCCTTGGAATAAGTTTCGAATTTTAATAATACAGACAGAAAATAATACTAATTATTCAATTAATTATCAACAAGATGAAAAAAGTTTTATTTGGTTTTTTAATGTTTGCATTGATGATGACACCGCTAGTGTTAACGTCATGTGATGACAGTACGAAAGAAGAAAATGTTCCTGAAGAAGAGGACAAAGAATTAATAGGTACAATTGCAGAGGTTAGAAATCTTGATGCAACTGTTGAATATTTATTAACCGGACCGGTTATAGTTGCCGATGGCGGCACATTAAATATACCTGCTGGTACAGTAATAAAGGCAGAACAAGGATTTGACAAGTATATTCTTGTACTTAGAGGCGGAAAAATTAATATTAATGGTACTGCAACTTCTCCTGTTACTATTACAGCTAATAAAGAAAATGCTGTACAAGGTCACTGGGGTGGACTTATCATTAATGGTAAAGCACCTCTTTCAGGTGGTACAGAAGGAACTACTGAAATTAATGCTGATCACAAATATGGTGGATCCAACGTTAGTGACAACTCAGGTTCAATTACTTACTTGAAACTTGAATATACAGGTGCACGCTCTGACGCTGATGTAGAGCATAATGGTCTTACTCTTAACGGTGTAGGAAACGGCACAAAAATAGAAAATTTATTTATTCCTTATGGTGCAGACGATGCTGTTGAATTCTTTGGTGGTTCAGTAAGTGTTAAGAACCTTCTGGCAGTAGATCCTGATGATGATATGTTCGACTTTACACAAGGTTACAACGGAACTCTTGAAAATGCTTATGGTATCTGGCAAACAGGTTACGTGAGTTCTGAATCAGATCCTCGTGGTATTGAGGCTGACGGGAACCTGGATGGTAATAATCCTGATCAAACCGGACAGTCTGATTTCACTGTTAAGAATATGACTATTGATCTACGCCTTGCTCCAAGCACCGCAGAAGGCAACTATATGCACGACGTAATTAAAGTTCGCCGTGGTGCTAAAGCTACAATCGAAAATGCATTGGTTATCGGTCGGGGTCAGGCAAAAGACCTTATCGATGTTAATGATGGTAAAGGAGCAGGTGATGCTGCAACAACAATCAGCATTACTAATAAGCTATCTACTCCGTTATCAGGAGTAAAACTGAATGGTACAGCTACTGTAACTGAGGAAGAAGCAAACACAGGTTGTGCAACAGGTATATTCAGCTGGACCGGCTACGAATTCTAATTTTATTCACTCGTACTAAATAATAATTTGAAAAAGTGTCCAGATTAAATTTTTGGGCACTTTTTTCACTATTTTTGTTAAGTGCGTTTAATTTTAACTGATGATCTTATGAATAAGAAATTGAGTACAATAGTTTTCCTGCTTTCAGTGGTAGTGATATTATTTGCACAGGAGCCTCAGAGAGCCTCCCAGATATATCAAACAGATGGTATATATTATCGTGACAGGAATCAGACAGAGCTTTTTACAGGTGACTACCGTGAGTATTATGATAATAATACATTGAAGCTTGAAATGCAGATAAAGAACGGACTGATTGAAGGTCCTTACATTGTATATTATGAGAACAGAAAGCCACAGGAAGTCAGATCTTACAAAGATGGCAAACTGCACGGAATCTGGCGTTCTTATGATGTATCCGGTCAGCTTATCTCGGAAGCCGAATATCGTAATGGGAAAAAACATGGCATTTGGCGAATCTGGGACGAACTGGGAACCCAAAGATATGAGATGAGTTACTACGATGGTGAAAAAACAGGCATCTGGCGTATGTGGGATGAGAACGGAGAGCTTATTGGTGAGAAAAAATATTAAATTCAATATAATTAATGTAACAAGAACTTAACAAAAACTTCATTAAAACGTAACAGGTATTTCACGATTATGTACCTACCTTTGTGTCAGTTAAACGAATATAAATGAATAATAATCATATGAAATCTATTTTAGTTCTTGCAGCATCTTTGTTGATTTCAGTTACTGCATTTGCAGAAACAGATAAAAGCAACAACAAAAAAGTAATGGATAACGAATCGGTTGCCCTTATCGAAAATGTGAACGTGTTACAGCTTACGGGATCTGTTGTAGATGAAAAGAATAAAGAAACACTTGCAGGTGCAACAATATTAGTAGATGGCAAGAAATATTACTCTGATTTAGATGGTAATTTTTCTATAAATGATGTAACTCCAGGAAAATATCAAATGGTTGTAGAATTGATTTCTTACGAGCCTGTTTTATTGGAAGTTAATCTTCATGGAAATCAGAATC
The DNA here is from genome assembly GCA_028683355.1 of Fermentimonas sp. Taxonomy (GTDB): domain Bacteria; phylum Bacteroidota; class Bacteroidia; order Bacteroidales; family Dysgonomonadaceae; genus Proteiniphilum. The sequence continues at coordinate 2,589 of JAQUIZ010000005.1, read as the reverse complement.
TGAACATCGGTTTACTTCAAAAATAATAATTTCTCAACTTATATCTGAAGTAATTCTCTTGAAATAAAATAGCCCCTTCTGTTCTTGCAGATGGGGCTATTTGCCATATAAAATTAAATCTGTTTGTTCTCTACAAATTTAATGTTGCATCCTTAATAAGATCCTTTAACCCAATCATAGTACCTGATTGTTTCGATGACTGCTCTCTGAAATTACGATGCGATTTCATTAGATTTCCTGATTGTAGCGTCACTATTTTAGATTCATTTACTAAGTTCAGGAAAAGAATGCTGTTACGTGTGCTAGAAAGTCCTTCTTTTACTCTTTTTATCTGACGTTTAGTTAGTTTCGGATTAAGCTCAAGTATAAAATCACGCAGGCTTGTAACCTTATTAAACTGAGAGTAATCTCCTGATTTCTCCATCTGGGTGTAACCACTGAAAACATCTGTAAGAGTATTGTAAATCACCTTTAGATCGTCAATCTGATCTTTTGAGAAAGCTGAGTGATTATTATTTATATAGTTAAATGTCGATTCAGTTATTGCTTTTAATGATTTTGTAAGTTCATACGAATAATCAACTAGTTGAACATATTCTTGTTCGAGATCAAGCGCATTTATTTGAATACTTTCAAGAGTAGGCACTACCTCATAATCCCGTTTATCTTTAAATTTCTCATACAATTCCAGTGCTTCATTCATAGCCTTGCGGGCTGACTTTCTGTTTTCATCATTCAGTCCGTCAATTACTTTCCTGAGAATGAATAGAGTTTTATCCAATACAAGATGTACATCTTTATTACAAGATGCAATTAGTTGATCTTTAGTGGATAAAACCTGTTGTTGCTGTTCTTCTTTTGACTTCCTTTTTGTGTGTAGTTTGCCCGATTTAAACAGCATAAAAGCAACTAACAACAGCATAATTACTATAGCAATTTTTCCTCCCCACATGAGAAACAGACCTACCAGCATTGCAGCTGCAAATGCAACAAGAGCGGTCAAGAACCAGCCTGCAACTACTGTCAGAACACCGTTTATACGATAAACAGCACTATCTCTTCCCCAAGCACGGTCAGCCAAGGAAGTACCCATAGCTACCATAAAAGTAACAAATGTAGTGGAAAGAGGTAACTTTAGAGAGGTGCCAAGAGAAACAAGCATTGCCGAAACAGTAAGGTTAACAGATGCTCTTATTAAGTCAAAAGAAGCTTTATTATCTAGTTCTACAGGTTCAAATTGTTTTTCAATAAATCTTTTTACAGGAGCAGGAGTTATTTTGCTTATTGATTTACTGATATTTAGGCTGCCTCTAACAATTGAACGAGATAAAGGCGATGATGAAAAGCGCTCAATGCCTTCACCTTTACGTGCCAGATTGACTTCAGTCTCAGAAACAGTACGTGACTTTTTTGAAAGAAATAATGATAGAGTCATTATTATTCCGGCACCAAGCAGCCAGTATATATTTGCAACAACCGGTTCTGACAAGCTGCCCATATATAAAGTATTTACATCTCCACCTGATGCAGCAACAGATTGTGCAATTTGAAATGAATCAAAACCTGCCATAAATACCCCGATGAAATTTACCAGGTCGTTTCCTGCAAATGCCATAGCAAGAGCAGCAGTACCAACCAAGACAATTACATTCAGAATCTTAACTCTGAAAACATGCTGCAACAAAGCCATGAAAAGAGACCATCCTAAAAGAGTATACAGCAATGCCACTCCCATATTATTTTCAAGAAAAGTAAGTAAGTCTTCAGTTACTAAGACACTTCCTTTAAGACCTTTAAATACAGCGAAATAGGTTATCGCAGTAAGTGCAATACCTCCCCATAGAGCACCCAGGTATTTAAACGGTTTTTTGTATTTAAAAGAAAATATCAAGCGTGACAGATACATAATTATAGAACCTACTATAAAAGCAATCGCAATTGAAATAAATATTCCACTAATAATTGCAAGAGCCTTACCGCTATTAATGAATTCTCCCAAGTTATCGCCAGTTTCTGTAGTCCAAATAGTAAACAGCGCTACTGCAACTGCTGCACCTAGTAGTTCGAAAACAAGTGAAACTGTTGTTGATGTTGGTAATCCAAAGGTGTTAAATAGATCAAGCAGTAAAACATCAGTGAGCATAACTGCAAGAAAAAGAATCATTATTGAGGGAAATGTAAATTTCTCAGGATAGAAAACCCCGCTTCGTGCAATCTCCATCATTCCACTTGAGAACATTGTCCCTAGAAGAACTCCCAGTGCAGCAACTGCAAATATTACTCTTACAGGTGCTACTTTAGATCCAATACTGGAATTTAGAAAATTAACAGCATCATTTGAAACTCCAACAACCAGGTCAAGTATTGCCAAACCAAGCAGTACAATTACAATAATCAAATAAATTGAATCCATCGATATAAATTTGTTAATTTTATAACAGCTACAAAGGTAAAACATTTCGCTTGTAGTTTAACAGTAACTTAACTTAAATGTAGTAAAAGGCAACACGAAAAGTTTGTCAATTTTGACATTGTATCAACTATTTTTTAATGGAAATATCTATCTTTACCTTATGGCAAGAAAAAAAC
>JAQUIZ010000196.1 GCA_028683355.1 Fermentimonas sp. | reverse complement strand
ACAATGAAATTTACTAAAACTATGTCCATTGGTTTTCTGCAAATGCTTTTCGGATATCCTATTCTCTCTTAGACTTACCTATTTTGTCCAAGTGATCGCTATTTGCAGATTTCAGTGACTCTTTATATACTTCAAGCACACTATTTGAAGAAAAATCATGCACTGGAGAGCCAGAGGAAGAATTAGATTGACAATAATCGCATGATCTCCGGAAAGTGAAAAAAGAATATATTGGCTACTATACCCAATCATAAACTCTATTGAGGGAGATATGCAAGAAACATTGAAGCTTTGGCACCAGGTTTTATCCAAGAGTTACGATACCATTTGGAGAGGTATAAGTAGGAGTCAGTTATGGATCCTTTGATAATCACTAATCAACATAAATTCTTATCCAAGGTTATTGAGGATATTCTGCCACACTCCCAAAAGTTATATTTCTTGGTAGGATACTTCTATTTCTCTGGTTTTGAAGAGATCTACACCCAGTTGCAGGATAAACAGCTCAAGATTTTGATCGGTATGAGCATCGAAAAGGATTTATCCAATCATATCAAAGAATACTATGTTATTCGAGACCTTAGCCAATCCCGCCTAGAGATCAAGAAAGATTACTACAGTTCTTTGGTGCAAGTGTTTAACGATACGGATTATTTCGATTCTGCAGAGCGGATCAAAGCCTTTAAGCTTTTTTTGAACAAGATCCAAGATGGCAGCTTGCAGATCAAGAAAACAGCATTGCCAAACCATGCCAAGATGTACCTGTTTGAACATAGCGAAGCCTACACTCAAGGCGGTATGCTTCCTGGCACAATGATCACCGGGTCCAGCAACTTAACCCTCTCTGGCTTAAAAAATCAGCACGAGATCAATGTGGTGTTATACGATAAATTCAAATCCGGCAAAGCCATCTTCGACGATCTATGGGAATCAGCGATAGACTTGGTAGATGAAAATTGCTTGGATGATTTCACCGAAGAAGTGATCAAGAAGATCTGGTATGAGAAGCTGTACAAGCCATACCTCTTCTATGTTAGGGTCTTGGATGAGTATTTTTCCATGGAAGACCACGCTCGGATATCCCTACCCTCAAAGATTACCAAAGGGAAGTTCTTCAATCTTCAATACCAAATCGATGCCATCAAGAAGTCACTTAAGATCATCGACGAACATAACGGAGTTATGATCTGCGATGTTGTAGGTTTAGGTAAAAGCATCATTGCTTCCGCTGTGGCTTACAATCTGCATAAGAAGGTGATTGTGATAGCCCCGCCCCATTTAAAAGATCAATGGGATCAAGATTATCGGGTTCTCTTTGAATTAAACGCGGTGGTCTATGGTAGCGGTTCAATTCAAAAAGCACTTGAGTACAAAGAAATTAAGTTTCCCGATGAAGAGTTCCTGATCATCGTGGATGAAGCCCATAAATACCGCAATGAAGATACCGAAGATTACATCTTGCTACATCGTTTATGCCAGGGTAACAAAGTAATGCTACTTACAGCAACTCCTTTTAATAACAGACCACAAGACGTGTTTGCGATGGTAAAACTATTCCAGATTCCCTCAAAATCCACAATTCGAACTGTTGATAACCTCAGCTACCACTTCGCTGAAGCGGTTAAGGAATACAAGGAAATCAACAAGAAGCGAGTGAAGAAAAGCATTTCTGAAAGTGAGTTGCAACGCAGAGTGAGCGATCTTGCCCGCAAGATCCGCTATATTCTGGAACCCGTAGTGCTTCGTAGATCTCGTCTGGATTTAGATAAAATCGATGCTTATCGGTTGGATCTCGAAAAACAGGGCATCCGTTACGTGTTCACCGAACCACCCGTCTTAAAGGAATACCCTTTAGGAGATATGGCAGAGATGTATCTCAAGACGCTTGATCTGATAGCCAGGGAAACAGACAGCGAGGCAGATGAAATGGGTATTGATGAGAACAGCGGATACATCGGAGCTCGTTATAAACCCGCGAATTACATCATCGATATCGAAAAGTTCCGAAGTAGCATCAGCGATGAGCGTGTGGATGTGGAATCCATCGGTATTGCTCAAGCAAACTTGGCAAAATTTATGCAAAGGCTATTGGTAGGACGCTTTGAAAGCTCTCTCAATGCCTTTAAAAAGACTCTTGAATCCATGATCGAATCCATGGAAAACATCAAACAATACTACACAATATTGAAGAAAGTGCCCATCTTTAAGAAAGGACAGCTACCTTCTGTGGATGATCTCTTGGAAGATCTCAACGATGAGGCTTTGGCAGAGATCAGTAGCTATGGCTTTGATGAAGAGCTAAAAAAACAATACGACAGAGGCTTGGTGTTTATTCCGGCTGCCGAATTGAAACCAAGCTTTATCATCCATTTGAATCACGATCTTGAATTGTTAAAGCAAATACACTGGGAATGGTTTGCCAAAGGCATGCCCCACGACCCCAAGCTGGAAAACTTTATCCAGGAGATCAAGCGGCAGATACGCGAAGAGCGTAGCCGCAAAATTGTGGTATTCAGCGAATATACCGATACTGCTTCCTACGTGTACCAATGCATTGCCGATGATCCTTCACTCCGGGCGATTTATTATTCCAGTTCAGAATCCTCCGCTGTTCGCAAAGTAATAAAAGAGAACTTTGATGCTTCCATAGAGAAGCAGAGCGACGATTACGACATCCTTATCACCACCGATGCGCTATCGGAAGGGATAAACCTAAACCGCGCAGGAACGGTTTTCAACTACGATATCCCCTACAATCCCACCCGTGTTATCCAAAGAGTGGGTAGGATAAACCGCATCGGTAAAATGCTCTTTAGCAAGCTCTATATCTACAACTACTTCCCCACCGATATCGGCGAAGATCACATTCGCAAAAAAGAAATATCCACCTTGAAAAAGGCTATGATCGACCTGCTTCTGGGCGAAGATACTAGGGTACTTACAAAGGAAGAGCAACTAGTATCCTATTTTCACGAGCAATATCAAAAAATCATGATGGAACAGGAAGCGGAATCTTGGGACGCACCCTACTTGAATGAATATAACCATATCTGCTCCGGAAAACCGGATTTGCTCCAGAAAGCCAGGGATATCCAGCACCGTAGCAGACTTCAACGCACTCAAACCAAAGAGAAAAAGGGAGTGATAGTGTTTGGCAAAAAGGGAGAAGATTTTGCCTTTAGATTGGGTTTGGACCCCTCCGATTCCATTACCCTAAGTCCTCAAGAAGCTTTAAGCCTCTTCCATGCCTCCGAATCCGAAAAACCCCAATGTGTATCCGACTCCTTCGATGCCATCTACCAAAATGCCAAAGCCAATATGTATGTAAAACAAAGTATAACCGCGCAAACAGGTAAACGGGCAAAAACTCTGAATAAACTAAAAGCCATGATTGGTGCAACCCCTCTTTACAAAGACTATCTGCAAGATCTCTATAGCGTAGCGAAAGACCTAAACTCCCTGCCCGATGGAGTGTATCACAGCATCAACCAGATCCATGCCGATACTTTAAATAGCGATGTCGAAAGCCTTATGAAGCTTGTGCCCCATAGCTATTTGAACACCATCATCCTTGCCGCCCGCAAGATCGACGACGGTGCCGAAACCTTGATTCTGGCAGAAGAACTGATTTAGGAGAACCTAGATGAATCACTTATTGAACTCAGCCTACAATCGAGATGAATGGATCAGTTTTCTGCAAACCAGTTTCTTACCAAACGACTTCAAGCTCAAACGACAAGCGATTACCATCGCCTTCAAATCCCGCTACATAAAACCTCAAGCTTTTTGGATTGGTGATTGTGATTCGCTAAATAATCTGGCGATCATCGAGATCTCACATGGATCAGAAAATGACCCCCGCATCGGAGTCTCCCGGGATGCCTTCCGCCTCATGGCAGAACTGAATCTGGAAAACGCGCTTTTCTTCTTTGTCTCCG
>JAQUIZ010000195.1 GCA_028683355.1 Fermentimonas sp. | reverse complement strand
ATTAAGGATTATGCCTCAAAAACAGGTGTAGTTTACTGTGATTACTTTACAGCAATGGCGGATGAGAGAAACGGTTTGCCCGAAGAATTGTCGGGAGATGGTGTACATCCAAATAAAGAAGGTTACTCAATCATGCAGCCTATTGTTGAAAATGCAATTGCGCGTGCTTTGATTATGTGGAAAGAGTTTAAATGAGAATGATGTTACTCTGTAAACGTGAACTCCTTTGGTTTCTTCAAACCGGGTGCAGAGTAATATCTTACAAGGTTACCACGTACAACTATTTTCTTCCCTATATTAAAAGGGTTTTCAGAGATGTTTAAGGCATCTCGTACTTTACCCGTGGGCAGCTCTACGGGCAGTATTGCATTTATGTTTGTCTCGTTCTGCTGATCGGCAATTGCGAGGCTGGATCGTCTGGCTTCATAAGGATCTCGTGTAAAACTGCCTGTTTTGCTTCCAGTGAAGCCCCCAACTATAAAGCCTTCAACCCATACTCCTTCTCTGCCTTGATTGACAATGGCTTCTGAAACAGTATAGGGGGATTTCTTCGACCCTTTAATTTGTGGTGGGGACTCATATGTTTGTTCTACAATAACATCCATAACCGGTCCGCTTATCCAGTCAGTTATGCCACCGGCAGGAGTTGCCTGGTATTCATCGGCAAATAGTTTAATGTTAAGTGTGTAACTGGTTGATCTATTGAATGAATTCACCTTAAGATTACCTGCCAAAGAGTATTTATAAACCATTTCTTCCTCTTCTCCGATAATAAACCAAAGTACCTGGTCTTTAACATTCGTTTCAGGCAATAGTATTGCTTCTACCTCGTTTCTGTCCTTGTTGCCTGCAAGTTGTATATTACCATATTCTATTGCAGGAGAAAGTTTCCCTGTTTTTAAATCGAAAGTTGCTTTGGTTGCAGTATTGGAAATAATTATCTTTATATCTGAAAAGTCAACTTCACGGAATTGCTCAATATTTAGCACAAGCTTGCATAGTTGATGAGAAAAAACCATTTGGACATTTTTGGTTGTTTTATTTAGCTCTTTTGCATTGTTGGAATACATAAAATCAATATTTGGCAGATCTGATTGAACAGTCACATCAATAGGGTACTTGAAATCAACAATATCCTCCACATATGGATAATAACCTATAAAATCAACCAACGATTCATCGTCGGGATAATATAGTGTCTCAGATTCATTATCAGCAGTGAATAGAGATGATCCGTTTTCGTTTATATATTTTGCATTATGTTGAATGATAGTGGAATCAAGAGCCTGATCACTGCTTTTTAAATAAATACCAATTGCATCTCCTGCGTCCCACGATGTACCGGATGCACGGGTTTTGGTATCCTCTATTTTTGCATTTAACCGAATACTCTCATTTGTAGAATGCCAATCTGTTGGTTCTCCTTCACAGGATGTCACAAATAAGGATAATATCAGAAGGATTATGAAGTAGTTTTTCATGTTTTAAGAATATGTTAATTAAGTTTAGAATAATAACTCCTTATTCAGAGAAATGATGAAAAATGCATTTTAATTAAAAAACTCTAAAAAGACAAATGTAAATTGAAACAGTTTTGCTTTGTTGGAGAACATTAACATAATCAATCGTTATTACTATAATTTTCAACAAAACACCTCCGGATATGTTTAGAGTAAAAAGTGAGCAGAATGCAACTGACAAATGCGAGTTCTACTGAATTCAATTTGAAATTAATATTATAATCATATGAAAGAACTAAATAAATTTTCAAAAACTATCACCCAGGACCCGACACAGCCGGCAGCACAGGCACAGTTATACGCACTGGGTTTATCAGAGGGAGACTTAACCAAAGCACAGGTAGGAATTGTTAGTATGGGTTATGATGGAAATCCCTGCAATATGCATTTAAACGGTCTGGCTTTAGAAATTAAAAAAGGTGTATGGAAAAATGATCTTGCAGGATTTATATTTCATACTATCGGGGTAAGTGATGGTATGAGTAATGGTACAGACGGAATGCGTTATTCCTTGGTTAGCAGAGAAGTAATTGCAGATTCTATAGAAACAGTTTGCGGAGCTCAATACTACGATGCTTTGATTGCTGTGCCGGGGTGTGATAAGAATATGCCGGGATCACTTATTGCGATGGGACGTTTAAACAGACCGTCCATAATGGTTTACGGGGGCACCATTGCTCCGGGACACTATAAAGGGCAAGATCTGAATATTGTATCTGCTTTTGAAGCCTTAGGTGAAAAGATTGCGGGTAAGCTTGATGAGAAGGATTTTAAAGAGATTGTGAAAAGGAGTTGCCCGGGACCCGGTGCCTGTGGTGGTATGTATACAGCCAACACTATGGCAGCAGCTATTGAAGCTATGGGTATGAGTCTGCCATACAGCAGCAGTAACCCCGCTGTAAGTAAGGAAAAGAGGCAGGAGTGCCATGATGCGGGAAGATATATCCGTGTTTTAATGGAAAATGATATCAAGCCAAGGGATATCATGACTCGTAAGGCTTTTGAAAATGCAATCACTATTGTTATTGCTTTAGGTGGAAGCACCAATGCAGTTCTTCATCTTTTGGCTATGGCCAGGTGTGTGGATGTAGAACTGACAATAGATGATTTTCAGATGTTTAGCGATAAAGTGCCGGTGATTGCTGATTTCAAGCCGAGTGGCAAATATCTTATGGAAGATTTGCATAAGATTGGCGGGGTACCTTTAGTTATGAAGTATTTGCTGAAAAAAGGTATGCTTCATGGTGAATGCATTACAGTTACAGGGAAAACAATTACAGAAAATCTGGATTATGTACCCGGTATAGATTTTGAAGCACAGGATATTATACACCCTCTTGAAAAACCATTAAAACCACAGGGTCATCTACAGATTTTGTATGGTAACCTGGCAGAGAAGGGTAGTGTTGCTAAAATAAGCGGTAAGGAGGGTGAGCGTTTTGAAGGACCGGCTCGTGTATTTGATGGAGAAAAGGATTTGATATCAGGTATTTCAAATGGCAGAGTAAAAGCAGGAGATGTTGTGGTTATTAAAAATGAGGGACCAAAAGGTGCTCCCGGTATGCCCGAAATGTTGAAGCCAACCTCAGCTATTATTGGTGCAGGATTGGGTAAATCTGTTGCATTGATTACCGATGGCCGTTTCAGTGGTGGCACTCACGGTTTCGTGGTTGGACATATAACTCCCGAGTCTTTTGAGGGTGGATTGATAGGTTTGGTTGAGGATGAAGATATTATCGAAATAGACGTAATTCACAATAGTATCACTCTTAAAGTTTCAGATGATGAGATTGCACGTAGACGTGCTTTATGGAAACAACCTGAACTCAAAGTAAGTAGAGGCATCCTCTACAAGTTTGCCAAACTGGTAAAGGATGCCTCACATGGTTGTGTTACTGATGAAGATTGAAATTTAAATATTTCCTATAATTTGATGAGCTCCTGATCCTAATTCAATTTCAACTCCGTAATCGCTGTAATATACATTTCTTACACCTTCTCCTTCAGGTGAGACAATGTTCAGCTCTTTCGGCAGCTTCACAATTGCTGAAGTGTTGCCGGGAATTGTTATATCCCATATGAATTGTCCGTTTTCTTTACTCCACTCACTTATAATTTCGCCCCGAACCGAATTGTAGGTGGCATTTACATAAGTTAGCCCTTCCGGGAATTTTGGTTCCATAAGCAGCTTTTTGAATGCCACACTTTCAGGATGATTCTTAATTCCTGCCAGATCTTCGTAATACCAGATAATGAGATCACCTAATAACATAACATGATTGCCGGAATTCATGGCAGGATTAGCCGTATTGCCATTCCAGAGTTCCCAAATTGTAGTAGCCCCATTATCTATCATATAGCCCCAGCTTGGATAAGAACGGTTTGTTGCAATTTTGTATGCAAGATCAATTTTGCCAAATTCAGTCAGTCCACGCATCAGATG
>JAQUIZ010000194.1 GCA_028683355.1 Fermentimonas sp. | reverse complement strand
TTGCGGAATCTTTCCTTAGAGCAACCGATGTGTTCGCTGCGGATGTTGTTGTTCCTGCAAACAGTTGGTATAAGATAGGGAGCTATACAGTCAAGGCTCAGGAAGAGATTAAACTCGGTCAGAGTATTGCGGAAAACTCTAAGCTCTATGTAGAGCTAGTCGAGTCGGCTTAAGGAGGGCATAAATATGTCCCCTAATTTTGACAGAGATATAAAAGGAGTTCCTCAGATTGGTACTATTGCAGGAGGGTCAAGAATAAGAAGGTTCTTGAGTCTTTCATCGCAAGATACAGGATCGGGAATAAACGGTGCGAAGAAGAACAAATATGGTCATCAGTGAGGTGTCGAGATGGATTATACCATATTCACACCCTTCCTTGACTCCAGTTTTGCTATAGTCGTAGCTGTTTATTTGCTGTATGAACGCTCTACAACAAATGGAAAGATAATAACAGCACTTCAGGAGATAACTCACTGTATAAGTGAGATTAAGGAAGATATTATTGAGATAAGGAGGGGATAACAATGGCTCTTCCATTGTTACCAGCATTAGCCGGAGTTGCCGGTGGAGCACTTGCGTCTAATGCACTGTCTAAGAAGGGCAGTTCAACATCTACAACCTCAAATACTAGCTATACTGATAGCAGGCAGATTGATGTTACTTATCCAGTTTATCAAGTGCAGATAGATAGTCCCCTAGCTTCACAGACTACTAAGAAGGAAGCAGCACAGACCATAACGCCAAGTTTTTCAGGTGGAGGCTCAGGCGGCACTGATTTAACCCCGTTGTTACCCGTTGCCCTGATTATTGCCGGAGCAGTAGTTATTAAGGAGATATTATAATGATACTCGAACAGTATGCAGTCACAAAGTTATGTGACGTAAACCCAAACCGTAGCTATCTAGCTATATCAAACCTTAGTACTACTGACTCCGATTATATTTATATTCTCACTCAGGAAGCCGAGCCTGAAGTCTTTAAAAACGCAGGGTTTGCCCTTGGAGGACTTGGGTTGCTTGAACTTCAGCACTGTGAGAGTATGAAGGCAAAAGGTCAGTGGTACTGCTGGACAGATAAATCAGGTATTGACATTAGAGTTCTGGAGGTCTGAAATGAAACTGACGAAGAATCAGAAAATCCTTGCCGGAGTTGGAGCACTAGCTGGAATTCTCTTCCTAACATCAGGTGGTGAGCAAGAGTACGGCGGTGGTTCTGGAGCATTCGGTGGAGGATTTGGAGGTGAAGGATTAGCTGGAATAGCCGGCGATACCGGAGGAGATGGTTCTGCAAGCCCTGCGGGGCTAACTTTCAACTTTCCTTCACCAGACACGTCTGGTTTAGCAGTTTTCCTCGGAGACACCCCTCAGATGGCTCCTGATGAACAGCTAATGCCGAAGAAGGCAACTCTGACATCAACTCCAGTAACAACTGAAGTAGCTAAAAATACAGTTAACGACCCGATTCTCAGGTTGGCTCCTAGCTCACTGAAGGCTGGCAGCACAAAAACTGCTATAGCTGGAAGTAATCTCTCAGAAGCAGCTAAGAATGATCTAATTGGATATGTAGGAACATCTGGCAACGTAGTGAACGAACAGCAGAAAAGGGTTAACGAAGCGTTAGGTATCAGTTTGCTGAGCCAGAAGGGAAATCAATTTTCGGAATTCACTTATGAAGAGAAGGCTAGAAGTAAACCGCAGGCAAATATATTTGAGAGGGTTATAGGCTCAGTTATCTCTCCTACGGTTGAACAACCGAGAACAGTAACTGCGGGCGCGAACATCCTGATGCCGGCATTCGAAAATATTGTCAGCGATAAGAAGAGCTGGCAGGGTGGCACCGTCAAAACAGGTTCTGGAGGATTTGGCACAGAGAATGTGAAAATTGTCCCCTCAGGAGGAAGTCAAGCGGTGACTGATTCCCTACAAACATCTAAGAAGGGAGCATATGAGCAGGCTGCTGCTGCTATTGCTGGAGGCGAATATGGCAACCTAGTGTTTACTCCTACAAAATCCAGTAGTTCAAGGGGATCCTCCACAGTAGTTAAGAAGAGTTCTTCAACATCGGCAACGACAACGCCTAAGAAGACATGGACATTAGCTGAAGTTAAAGCAGGGAAAAATAGGCGATAAAAATGTTTAACAAAAAACATTACCCTGCTATTTATTATGTGTACGGTAATTCACGCTATCAGGATGAACTCGAGGAGTTATGCAAGTCACACTTTCCTATGACATCTAAGCTTAGGTTGTCAAATCCGAATGGCTGTGGGTTTAGGATAGAATGTTATGACCAGAATGATTTATCTAGATTTGATGTTGAAATTGAGAGATATGAAGCATGGATACAAGGCTATCGAAAAACAGATTTTTCAGATTTAAATGTAGACTATATGGATTTGGACGAATATATAGTCGGTATGAACCATAGGATATCGTATAATCCTATCTCTGATTCTATAGGAAATAAAGCTTATATAAACTGGATAGTTAACGCACATCAGAAAGCTATCGCTATTAGAGAATTTAAGTTTGCTTCTGCTTCTACCACTGAGGAGGGGACTTATAGTATTAGGCTCGGTAGAGACCACATCACTGGAACAATTCCAATAGGCGCAGCTTATGAGAGCAGTAAACTTATTAAGAAGAATTTGAAAGGTGAAAGCTTCGGAATTGGGTCTCTAAATTCAAAACTCACAGGATTTGTTATAGAGTATCAGGGAGTAGAAAACAGAGAAGTAAATGTAGTTTATAACAATATGCCTAATCCTGATTGGAGTAACGCATTTGATGGAGATATAAATACAAAATCTGATATATTGCTGCAAAGTGATGTGACAGATACTATCTGGATAAATACTGCTAAGCCTGAGTTTAGAAAACTAAATATTTGTAATTCATTCAAATCAGAAAAGGCTACAAAAGTACAGTTAATAGTGAAATCACGATATTCCAACGGCGAGCAATATGAAAATGAAGAAGTATTACTTAATAAAATCTATGATACCCACAACGATTATGATGCACATGGTGACTCGTGGCTAAATATTGACCTTCCGGAAAAGTATAATCAGATAGTTGTCGATATAGGATGCTGGATAGGAGGCTCTAGAGCTGACCCTAATAGTGTTACGTGGTTAATATGGGATATGTTTCTAAGTTAAGGGCTGTTTGCCCTTAACATTTTATAATTCCTCCAGTTCTGATATTGTTGTTATATATTCTAAGCCATCTTTATACGGTTCTCTCCGGCAGGTAGAATTAAATTTTTCCTTACTTATCCGCCCGACAATCAATCCATATTCATAACTATTGTGAACAAATACAAACATATATTTATCGCAGTCATCACATAGTTTTAAAGTGTGAACCTCATAAGTAACCTTTACTCGTGTCTCGCTTGCGTTTAAACCTTGAGACTTTACCTCTACTCTCTCATTATTCAGGATAATATCATAATCCGTTTTGTTAACTAAACGGGTTTTATAGTAAGTGTTTACTACTTCCTCCCCTAAACAACCCACATATCGAGTTTTATCATCAGCGAAGGAGTACGAGTTATAAAACCCGTGTATAGCTTTATCTTGCATGGCGTGTTGCCTAGCTCTCTCTCTCATTTCTTCCGTAATTGGAACTTTAATCATAAACCGAGTTTTATCATCAGCAAAGGGGCATAATTCAAACTCCATTAATACCAACTCCTACCACATTCAAAACATCTATACCGTTGCTTCTTCCCGTCTTTAACCGTTGGAAATTTACCGCATTTCTGCACTCGAGTTTCCTTACAATAAGGACATATTCGCTTTATTTCGTCTGACATTTTATCTTACCTCAATCAATAAGTATGCGTCCTTAGTATATAAGCCTTTCTAATTAGCTGCAAAATGTAATGAGTTGTTAAAAACGGGTGCGGGAGGATTGAAAATGCTTAAAACGCCCCCGATTCCGAAAAGAAGGGCTATTCGCTCGCGCGGAGGGTA
>JAQUIZ010000193.1 GCA_028683355.1 Fermentimonas sp. | reverse complement strand
AGATAAGGATCCCGCATTTCCAGCCATTTATGTCGAATACTGTATAACTATTACCGGGACTGAGGAACCTGCTTATAAATGGATGTATTTTCCTGTGTTTGGCTACCAGACCATCTTTATTTACACATACATAGGTATTGAACAAATTGTCACTCTCATCTTTTTCAAACAAACCCGCTAAAATAGTAATATCATTCTCGTTGGCTATCGAAATGAGTCGCTGCACACTTTCACCTTCAGGAATATACTCAGCCAATTGCAACATCTCACTTTTAGAGAGATTCTTTGCAAAAGTATATCCTGTGACAGAGCATTCATGAAAAGAGACTACGTCAGCACCTTTTCCCTTGGCTTCTTTCGTTAGTTTTTCTATAACAGATAAATTATAATCCTTGTCCCCGCTCCTGTTTTCGAATTGAGCTGTTGATATGACTAAGTTATTCATTGATTATTTTTGATTTGTTCCAAGTGGATTCTCAGCTTCTCTGAAGAATTGTTCTTGCAATTCAGGTACATTTTTGTCAGCTTTGATATTTTTAATAGTCTCTACAAACTGATTCACTACACTATTTAATATTAATTCACCTGCTTCAGCATTAGCTTTTGAGCCATCTCCCGAATAATGGTTTGGATAACTGGCATACCACCAGATTCCTGTATAAACATGCGGAAGATCATTTAATCTCTCTAAATCGCGACCTGATTGCTGACCTGCTTTTTCAGGGTGAACAAGATCAGGTACAATTGCTTTTACCATAGAAGTTTCTCTGTTACCGGCATGTTGGTCATACGGATCTTTCTGTGTAAGACTTTCTGCTTTCTTTAGCACTTCTGAATCATAAGAAGGTTGAAACCAGTAAAGAGCATAATCTCTTTCTTCTGACAACTGTGCCATACCAAAATAATTAAGGAAAGCACTATTTCCTCCGTGACCGTTAAATATTATTATCTTCTTGAAACCGTTTCTACTGAGTTCGTCCAGCGTTTGTTGCAATACTTCCCAAATCAGCTCTGGAGAATAAGCTATTGTGCCCGGCTGATGACGTGCTTCATTTATCTGGCTAAAGTAATACCAGGGAAAAACAACTGTATAGTCTTTCTCAGCAGCACGTATTGAAATCTCTCTGGCTGTATAAAGGTCTGTTCCAAGTGGCATGTGCGGACCATGTTTCTCAAAAACCCCTATAGGCAAGATAATTGTTTTAGAGCTTTTATCAACTGCTTCAACAAATTGTGGTGCACTTAGCTCCTCCATCTTAACCGACAGATCCTGAGCATTAAGGTAAGCACTGCATAAAAGTACGGAAATCAGTAAAACGTGTTTCATAATTATTTTATTTGAAATTAAATATTCAGGTATAGTTGATTATTTACATAAAGCACCGGCTCCTAATATGCCGATATTATTTAAATCCGAAGTCAATATTTTTATCTTCTCAACCGATTTAGGATAAGGAAAATCTTTCAGATTATCATACATAGATTTTTCGAACAACTTAAATGACTGAGCTATCGATCCTCCAAAAATTATTGCCTGCGGATCGAGTATTAACAGTATTACTTTTACTAAAACCGAAATATGTCTACCATACTCGCTGTATATTTCTTGTGAATTAGCATCACCTTCTGCTGCTTTTAAAGCAATATCATAAGCTGTCTGACCGTTTTTCTGTATAAAGAATCTGCTTCCGCAATAATCTTCAAGTATAGAATCCAGATAAGGCAATTCGCCAAACTCGCCAGAACCGCAGTTTGAATCATAAAGCAAGTGGTTATCCTGAATAATACCACCCCCAACACCTGTTCCAAGTGTTATACCTACAAAATTGCTGAACTCTCTTCCCTTGCCAAATATCTTTTCACCGTATGCAAAGCAGTTAGCATCATTATCAACATAAACCGGAAGATTAAATTCTTTTTCAAGAATCGATTTCATGTGAACCTCATCCCAGTCCTTAATATTTTGAACATTGTAAACAATTCCTTTTTCCCTGTCAACAACACTCGGAACACCAACTCCAATAGCTGTTGTCTCCTTAGTAATAAGGCTACTAATAATTCCTTTAAGTACTTTTAAAGTTGTTTCACCACCTTCCTGTGCCAGGGTTCCTGCTTTTTCCTGTTTAATAATACTACTGCCTTCAATTCTGCCTCCCACGATAGAAGTACCACCAATATCAATTCCAAGTATGTTTTCCATAATCAATTTGTAATATGTTGTTATTACAAATATAAGAGTTGTTTTTCATAATTCAATAATATGGCAGATAATTGAGGTTTTACTTTTCAGCTTTTTACAACACCTACTTTTCCTGCACCCTCAATTATCATATCAGCGGTTGCTTCTATTCCAAAAAGTGAGGTATCAACAGTCATATCATACTCATTAAGGTTATCCCAATGCTTACCAGTATAGTGGCGGCTATAATCATCACGCTCCTTGTCTTTTTTAGCCATTACTCTAAGTGAGTCGTTTGGATTTACCATATAATTCTGTTCAACTCTTTTTTTACGAAAATCCTTATCTGCATGCACAAAAACATTGAAACAGTTTTTGTGGCCTTTAAGGATATAATCGGCAGCACGTCCTACTATTACGCAAGATTCATTAGCTGCAATATTACGGATAACTCCTGTTTGAGCAATAAAAAGCTTGTCATTAGGCGGAATTACCTCATTTACATAAGCATAGTTATTATTATACAGTTTATCCATAAGTCCATAGGGCAGTTTCTGTTCATGCTTCTCCACATATTCAGGAGTAAAACCACTTGCTATAGCCGTAAGATCTATAAGTTTACTGTCATAAAAAGCAACTCCAAGTTTCTTTGCAATCCTCTCACCTACAGCATGTCCGCCACTTCCATATTGACGAGAAATTGTGATTACAAAATTATCAGTTGTCATGTAAGGTTGAGTGACATACTCAACTGCTTTTTTGGGTTTCAGCAGCTTGTCGAAGAAGACAATTCTCTTTTGGTAGAAATTAGCTATAGTACCCACAAACAGTGCTGCTATTATTGTACCTTCGCGCAAACCTTCGAGTTTACCGTGAAAGGTAAATAGCAGAATAACAGACAGAATAACAAACGAAGTATCAATTGAAACCTTGGTCTTCCCGAAATTCATATCGAAAGCTTCTGAGATTACCAGTGTAAGTCCCTCACCCGGGAGATAGCCCACATCTGCTTTCAACTCAAGAAAAATACCAAACGCCATTACAAAACAGCCTAAGATAACTGTAAGAAGTTGCCAAAGATAATTATCCGGTACCAATGATTGTGTAAGATATAGATTCAGGTCAATAGACATGCCAAAAAATATGAGCAGCGGAATTTGTATTAGCTGACTGATCCCTGATTTATTTTTAAGAATTATCACCTGTATAAGCACCATTAGTGCATTAATTATTATGGCGAAAGTCCCGACAGTTATGTTTGGTATTATAAGATTCAAGACATAAGGAATGGAGGAGATTGGACTAGTTCCCAGATCCGACCTGATGGAGAGTGCTACTCCATGACCAATAATAAATATTCCTGCTATCAGCAGCAGAATTCGCAAACCAATTTTATCCTTTTTCATAAACTTATTAAAACTTGATAATCCTATAAACAACGTGTATTACTAAAAACAGGTTTCACAATCTATTTCCGGCAGAATGCATTTTAACCACCGGGAAAACATTGAATGGACTCACGCTTAATGCAAAAATAACAAAAAATAAGCACATAAAAAACTGTCGCCATAAAAGAGCGACAGTCATTAATACGCTTACTACAGTCAGTTATAATGTCAATACTTCAATTATTAGTCTTCTACCATATATTAAACTGTATTACTTTATCTTTATAACTTAAAACCAAGTAATCTCATCCCATTTAAAATTACAACGAGGATACTTAACTCGTGAACCAGCATACCAACTGACATACTTACCCATTCACTGAACAGTAGTCCGGCAAACAGCACTAAAACCACACCAACAG
>JAQUIZ010000192.1 GCA_028683355.1 Fermentimonas sp. | reverse complement strand
CCTCCCTGCTTGCTTGCCCTTGCGCCGCTCCTGTTTGCTCCCAAATCAAAGCTAATGTCGCTGCCTGCTTTGCCTGCAAACTTAATTCTCCAGTTCCCGATGCTAACCCTAATTCAAATGCTTTTTGTTTGACAAGTGCATCATTAACAGCCATGCCGTAATTATCCAGCATCGTGTTATTACCTTTCAGTGCACCTGTCAAGGCTCTTACAGCATCCTGTGTAGTACCTCCATACATCGCTGTTAGATCACCTGCCAGTTCGATAAGTTTTGCGGATTGTTTCGCTGCCTGCTCCTCTGTTAACTGACCGATATTAATTAACATCGACCCCATCAAATTAGAGTATTTCAATGCCTCCTCTTTCGCTATACCAAAGTCAGACGATAAGTTTTTTGCCCAGCTATTAACCGTATCTGATGCATCATTGAAAATCTGGTCGGTCGCTCCGATAGCATCCTGAAAATCAGCAGCCATCGTGAACGCCTTACCTCCTGCTAAAACAAGCCCAGCGGAAAGTATAGACATCTTTTTTCCAACGCCCTCAACGGCACGCCCTATACTTGCAACGCTGACACCTATCTTCTTATCGAAAGCATCCATCTGGCTTTGTGCCTTTTGAAGATTGCTTTCAAAGTCTTTTATATTTGCCGATATGACCGCCGTAAAACTCATAATCTAATTATTTAGCTGTTTAGCTGTTGCTCTTTTTTAAGTTGTTCTATCCGTGCTTTCGCTTCTGCCCTCTCTCGCCTTAATGCCTCCATCGCCTGTTGATGCTCTATTGATTTTGTTTTCGTCTGCTTGCCGTCAAGTGGTAGATAGTCGTTAAGTGATTTCGGTAACGTCTTGTAATCCAAATGTGAACCGACCTTTGATTCAAATGCTATCAACCGTGTATGCTCCCACTTGTTGCGCTCCATCCTTGCCCATGCAAAGCATTTCAAAATATACTCATTCCACGCCATTGAATAAAACTCATCAAGCCGTAACCCTAACTCCCCAACCGCAAACGATGTGTGTTGTTCCGCAAACGCTTCTGCGGGTGTCAGGCTTTCATCTTCTTCTGCGGTGCTTTCTTCTCCTGCACCGCTTGCCCGTTTTTTGGCAAACTATCCGTCATCTGTTTTGTGAACAGTTCGATAACTTTTGACGCCTCCTCACCGAACAACCCACCATCTATAACATCCAACCAATCATAGATATCATTTATATTAACGTTATCTCCACGCCTGCCTTCACTTGCGTTGAGTGCGCCGTAGTAAATAATTTTCGGAAACATGTCCGCTGGGTTGTCCTGCATCCTCTCGCCAAGTTCCTGTAACTTCACCCCATCATCTGCGATGCACTTCAGAACATATGCCCCAAATCTGATGGGTATAACTTTATTGTTTACTTCAATCTTCGTACTATACATAGTCAATCAATTTTAAGCAAAAACATCCGTTGCCTGATAATCTGAATTCAAATCTAAATCCATTGTAAATGTACTATCTTCTCCCTCCCCTGTCGGATGGTCTGCATTTAGATTTGTAATAATCGCCTTGAAGTACCTTGCCTCTCCAGCGGTATTGTACCCCCTGAAAATTTGCTCCTCCTTGCTATCCTGTAACGCTCTTAGCTCCTGCAATGAGCCAGCATCCACTACCTCGCCAGATACACTCACCGTGCGTGTAATGCCCGACGGTTGACGTACCAACTTTCCTTCCGTACAAACATTTACTTTCTCTTTGTAATTCGTTGCGTTACCCTCGCTCCTTGATGTGATGCAAGCGACAGGTATATATGAGCCACCTGACTTGTATGCCAGTCGTGCCATCTTCCAACCCTCTATATATGCCATGATGTTATATTTTTAAACTGTTAATAATTAAGCATTAGGATCAACTAACGTATAGTCCCCATCTATCGACAAATCCATTGTGAACGTTGCGCTCTCGCCCTCACCAGTTGGGTAATCAGCGTTCAAATTTTCTATTGTCGCATCAAAATATTCAGGCACCTCAGTAGCGCCATCGACACCTGATGTGCGGTAAACCATGAATGTGTGAGCCTCGAGGCTGTCCTGCAAAACTCTCAATTCATCCAACGAATCAGCGTCCATAACCTCACCCGAAACACTTTGTGTACGTGTGATGCCTGATATAGTTTTAACCGTCTTGCCCTGCGTGCAAGCGTTAACCTTTTCCGTTACATTCGATGCATTCGCCTCACTCCTTGAGGTGATACAAGCTATTGGAATATAAGCTAAGCCATCCCAATAGGCTAGCCTCGCATTTTTCCATCCTGGTTGATAATTAGCCATTTTTTATAAAGTTTAAAATTAATATTTTTGAAAATGCTATATTTGTTTGTGATTCCTCACTCATTGAACGTGCTGTTACCAATTCAACGTGTGATATGCCATTTATTTTTGATGCTCCCCTATCGTCACGCAATAAATTTATTACCGTGTCGCCAATATCTTCACACAGTTTCTTGCTTCCAGTCAAGCCCCATTTGGTAACTATCCTGATGGTCATGGATATATTAAAGCGTGGTGCACACACCGTCTGAACTGCATTCATATTCGTCTGCTGGTCTTGCAAAATAATGTAGGCCTCCTGTGCTCCTCCAACAGATGGAATAGGCACTTTCGGATTGACGAACTCATCGAATACGGGTATAAGCGCGTTATTGAAATTCAATGCATCCCATTTGCTACCATCGCTCAATGTTATTTTATCGAACTTTGATAATACTTGCCCTCTTATGTATGTCGCCCTATCCATTATCTTTAATATCTTTATCTACAAGCTGTTTTAACTCTCTTTGAAACACTGGAATTCCTTTCAATACATTAGGGTAAAGATAAGGTTTTCCTTTTAAAGTTCCTTGTCCAGTAACGAAAAATTTACGTGCAATATCTTTAATCCATTGCGGATAAGGTGCTAATATATCGCCTGCTGAAAGCCCAGTTCCAAATTCAAAATAGGCTGCTAAATCATTTTCACCCATTACCCCAACTTCGCCAGTATATCCGTTGTCGCTGAATTTCTTGTCAATGCTTATGAATTTAGTGCCTCCGGAACTCATAGGTGCATCTCTGGTCGCATCAAACTCTATCTGTGTGGTTATATCAGCAACAAGCGACTTGATTTCCTTTAGGGTATCTTTAGAGTACCTCTGTAGATTGCCTGTCGTTGTATTTATAACCTTTCCCATTTTTGAAGATATATTATTGTTCTCTTATGTCAAACTGCCACTCCTGCTGATACCGTACGCTCTCTACAACGGGTGCGTTGACTATCGCATAACGTTTATTACGCCATTCAACTATATGCGAAACATTCGGCTCAAAACCATCACGGCAAAGAACGCCTACCCTGTACATCGTGGGAAGGCTCATCTGTGCTTGCTCTATATTCTTGCTTACTTTCAGTTGCTCAACTCTTGCCCAAGTGGTCAAGACTTCAACAACTGATGGAGTAGTCCCACCGTAGCCGTCTGGAATCACTCCTTCGTTAAAGAATTTTATCCGCTGGTCGTATTTGCCGAACTTCGTTGCCATAATTAAAACATTGGTCTTTTTGATAATCTCCTGTAAGTAGCGAACGCCGTATCGCTTCCTGTTACTGATTCTCCTCTATTTGCATACATATGTGCCACATCTTCCAGCATTGCGCCATCCAGTTCGGGTGTGTCAAGTGTCACACCTATTACAGTTGTTGCCCTATCTTTTACCCTATCGATGTAATCCTGCAACAATGCATCATTATCCGCAAAATCGATATTCAGATATGTCTTAACGCTTTCGAGTGTTATCATTTCTTTTTCTTTTTTGAAGCTACCTTCGTTGGTTTATCTTTCTTAACCGCCTGCTTTGGCTCCGCTCCCTCCGTCTTGTCAATCTTGTCTACCGCTTCGGCATATCCTGCTTTTATCCATTTCTCAGCCTTGCTTGCCGATACATCAACAATCACATCTATATGCTTTACTCTTACTTTCATAAT
>JAQUIZ010000063.1 GCA_028683355.1 Fermentimonas sp. | reverse complement strand
GTGCCTTTATTGTAAAATTACTAAAATTCATATCTCTAGTTTTTATTGTTACACATTTTATAGCTGCCTTTACTTATTATAAAACAAAAGGCATTGTGAATAGTTGAAATTAATATCAGATTCACAGTAAGATAAGGTCAAAATCTTTGCCAATAAAAAACATGTGACTTTTTGTCATATTTGAATAACTTTGTTTTAATTTCAAGAAGTTCCCAAGAATATCTGGCATTTTAAGAATAGATTTATGATAATTGAAAATTTAAATTATTTATCAGTACCTTAAAAAATTGGGTACATTTGTACTTAGTATGACAAAAGAAAAATTCTATACAATTCGT
Organism: Fermentimonas sp.; assembly: GCA_028683355.1. GTDB lineage: Bacteria > Bacteroidota > Bacteroidia > Bacteroidales > Dysgonomonadaceae > Proteiniphilum. Next base: position 16,545 of record JAQUIZ010000063.1, on the reverse strand, counting down.
GAAGAACGGGCCAATTACCTGACCCATGGTTTTGGCTTATTAATGAGCATTATAGCTACTTCAATCTTAGTAAATAAAGCAATTATTGCCGAAGATATATGGGCATTTTCAGCTTACTCTCTTTTCGGTATTGGAATGGTTTTATGTATGGCTTCATCAACAATATATCATTTTGTTCAGGAACCATCTAAAAAACAGAGCCTGCGTCATTTTGATCATGCAGCAATATATCTACTTATTGCTGCAAGTTACTCACCATTCACCCTGATACTTTTACGTGAAGATGAACCTGTTTGGAGCTGGTTGCTATTTTCACTTGTATGGATGATTGCTCTTATCGGAATCACTATAAGCTTCAGACAACTTAAGCGAAACAGTCACCTGAAAACAATTTCTTACGTATTTATGGGACTGGTTGTTCTCATAGCTTTTAAGCCATTAATTGAGGTAGCCAGTGCTAAGAATTCCATTGAAGTCATTTACTGGCTGGTGGCGGGTGGGGTTTTTTATATTGCTGGTGCTCTTATTTATGCCACTGCCAAAAGAGAATTTGTACATTCAGTTTTTCATGTTTTCGTATTGTTTGGTTTAGCAAGTCATATATATGCAGCGTGGTTGATTCCATTATAAACCTCATATATAAAAGAAGCACATAAGAAATAAACAAGAATGATGAAATAGAAATGTATTTTTCCAGACATAAAAAAGACGATCGGCTTTTAGCGAATCGTCTTTTAAAATTATGATTTATTTTATTTCTTTTGGCCGTATTATTATTAATGTTGAATATTTGGTGATTCCAGACCGTACCCTTTTTTCTTATCTTCAGCTTTCAACAAAAATGCAAAAATAAGAGCTAATAAACCAAAACCGGTAAAGATCATCATTGGTAGTGTATAATCGTAAGTATTTACCATTAATCCATCTCTCATGGTCTGACCTGTAACGCAATATTTCTCAAGAACCCAGCCTATTAGTAATGGTACACCCATCAGTCCCCAATTCTGTACCCAGAATATCAAAGAATATGCTGTTCCTAATCGCTTTTCAGGAACGATCTTTGGTACTGAAGGCCACATAGCTGAAGGAACAAGTGAAAAGGCTACACCAAGCAGAACTACCAGAATCATAGCAATTATCCAGTTGTTAAGTCCGGGAACAGAAAAAAGCGCATGAACAACAATAAGCAGAATAGAACCAATTATCATGATAGATGCACCTTTTCCTTTTCTGTCATAAATACCTCCAAACAACGGTGTCAGTAGAATATTACCGAAAGGTAATAACATCGGTATTAAGCCTGCTATATTTTGATCAACCCCAAACTTGTTTACCATTAGGTCGGTAGCATACTTCAGGAAAGGGAAAACGGCAGAGTAAAAAAGCACACATAATATTGCAATATACCACCATCCTTTGTTAGTCAATATTTTCCCAATATCTGAGATTTTAAATTCGTCCTCATGATCAGCCTCTTCTAACACATCACTTACTTCAGATGCATCTAGTTTCTTATCCATCACCATATATACTAAAAATGAAATAAGGCCTATACAAAGAGCAATAAGTGCAACAAGAACTGGTCGTGATACATCAATAATTCCGGTAGCCCGGGCAATCGGCACAGAAAATCCTAAAGCTAATGCAGTACCTACTCTTGCTAATGCAACCTGCATACCCATCGCGGTAGCCATCTCCTTACCTTTAAACCATTTTACTATGATTTTGGAAACCGTGATTCCTGAAACTTCAACACCAACGGCGAATACAGCAAAACCTATACATGCCCAGAATAATTGTGCTTTTAGTCCGAATAAGATTGTTCCATCCAGAGTATTAGTTGATATAGCCCAGTATTTTATTGCTGTACCTACTACCATCAAAGCGGTTGCTCCCAACCCTGTAATCCTTATTCCAAGTTTATCCAGTATAATACCCCCGAAAATAAGCATCAACAGGAATACATTAAACCATCCGTATGAACTTGTGTAAATTCCATAATCAGCACGAGTCCAGCTTAACTGACTTTCGAGTAAGCCTACTAAAGGTGACAATACATCGGATAAAAAATATCCGCACATCATTGTAAATGATACAATTAAGAGTGCAGTCCATCTTGCCGCTGCAGAATCTCTGAGCGATTTTCTAAGTGTTTCTACCATTTAAAATATAATTAACTTATTATTTATTTGCTAAAAAACAAAGATAATTAAAAAGTCATTATTTATGAGCTTTTGCTAAAGTTATGTCTTTATAAAACCGATATTTTAATAAATATGTTAACTATAATGCTGAGATTTGTAACCTGTTGAGAAATGAAACCGTTTTACGAATCTCTTTGTACATAACAATATCTTCATCTATAAAAGGAACCTCTTTTCTATACTCTTTAACAACTTTCTCAATAATGGGTGATGATTTTAAAGGACGTCTGAATTCCAGTGCCTGAGCAGCATTCATCAGTTCAATGGAGAGTATGATATCCAAATTATCCATAACTTTAAGCAATTTAATTGCTGAGGTGGCTCCCATACTGACATGATCTTCCTGACCATTAGAGGATACAATAGAATCAATGCTTGCCGGAGTACAGTACATCTTGTTTTGACTGACAACAGAAGCTGCCACATACTGAGGAATCATGAACCCTGAATTAAGTCCCGGATTTGCTACCAGAAACTCAGGCAGACCTCTCTTTCCAAGAATCAATTGCGCAGTACGCCGTTCTGATATATTACCCAGTTCAGCAATAGCAATTGCCAGGAAATCATAAGCAACTGCCAATGGCTGACCGTGAAAGTTGCCTCCGGAGATAATCATATCATCATCCGGAAAAATTGTTGGATTGTCAGTGACAGAATTTATTTCAGTATGTACTACCGACTTAACATAATCGATAGCATCTTTTGTTGCACCATGAACCTGTGGAACACAGCGAAATGAATACGGGTCCTGAAGATGATTTTTTTCTCTCGAGATGATTTCACTTCCTTCAAGGAATCGGCGTACATTCTGACTCGTTTCGAGTTGACCTAAATGTGGTCTTATAAGGTGTAGTTTTTCTTCAAACGGCTCAATGTGACCATCGTAGGCATCAAGCGAAACTGCAGCGATCAAGTCGGCCCTAGCGGATAAACGCTTAACCTTCATAATTGCATAAACTCCGTGAGCAGACATAAACTGTGTACCATTCAAGAGTGCCAATCCTTCTTTACTTTGCAATTTTATAGGTTCCCAACCAAATTCATCAAGTACGTGCCCTATATCCTGTTTTTTCCCTTTATAAAATACATCGCCTACACCAATTAGTGGCAGGAAAAGGTTTGCAAGAGGTGCAAGATCGCCTGAAGCACCAAGTGAACCTTTATCATAAACTATAGGAAGAATATCATTATTAAAAAGATCAAGCATCCTTTGTACTGTTGCCACCTGCACACCACTGTATCCCAGCGACAATGCATGTGCTTTAAGAATAAACATCAGTTTAACAATTAGTGGTGCAACCTCATCCCCTACACTGCATGCATGTGATTTTACCAGGTTCTCCTGTAAAGTGCTCAGATCATCATTTGATACAGTATGTTCACATAAAGAGCCAAATCCTGTGGTTATTCCATAAATAGGGACTTGCTCCTTTTCTATCTTCCTATCAAGATAGTCGCGACACTTTTGTATTCGTTCTTTTGCCTCAGGTGCCAGTTCTACTTTAATGTTATTAGAAACAATCCATTCGAGATCTTCAATTGCCAGTTCACTTTGTCCTATTAAATAAATGTTTTTCATATTTGAATTATTTGTCAGATAGTCTTACTTTCAATATGCATGCATATCTCAGTCATATAAGCTACAAACTCTTTATCTTCGATACTTTCAAGATTTGTACGAACATTCAGCAATGCTCCTTTAATTGCTAAACGACAAGCCAGAAGACCGACCTTACCATCTGTAAAAGCATTTACATTTCCTATCTGCAATGCCTCATCCATAATATCAAGCAAGCTGAAAGCACGTTGAGCCAATTCCATAGGAACAATAGAAGCAATCCTAGTTGCATGCTGAATCTTCTTCTTGCGTAATAAAATTTCCTCTTCACTGTTTTTAGGCAGACTGTAAGCATCCATAACAAGTCGGTAAGCAACAGCATCACGATCAATATCATTCATAAAATGAGCTCTGTTATCCGACATAATTTTAGCTATACACTTCATTCTTTCTTCTACATCTGCATATTTTTTTCTGCCAATAGTCAGATTAGCAACCATTTCTATAAGTGCTGCTGCTATAGCTGCAATTAATGCAGAGGAACAGCCCCCACCAGGCAATGGTTCATTTGACGCAGTCTTCTCGAGGAATTCCTTTAATGTTAAATCTTGTAGTTTCATGTCATTGAAATAATTTATTTTCAAAGGTATTATATGTAACTGTCATTAATTTCGATTCATATCACAATCTCTCCTTTTTTAATTACTGTTTCTACGATGTTCATTCCAATATTATACGGTAGAAATTTATACGACGGATATTGCAGTAAAACCATATCTGCTTGCTTACCAATGTCTATACTTCCAATTTTATCCGCACGGCCAACTGCAGCTGCACTGTTTATAGTAAACGCAGTTACAGCCTCTTCTGGCGAAAAGCCCATATAAATACAAGCAATTGCAAACAGTAAAGGAACTGAAGATGAAAATGAACTGCCCGGATTAAGGTCTGTTGCCAGTGCCACTATACATCCTGCATCAATCATATCGCAGGCACGGGCATACTTTTCTTTCAGGGAAAATGCGGTTAATGGCAGAAGCGTAGCAACTACTTCTGAATCAGCCATATCTTTAATCCCTTTGTCAGAAGCCTGCAAAAGATGATCTGCAGACAGACAGTTTAGTTCAGCAGCTAATTCTGCACCTCCAAGCGGTGCAACCTCATCAGCATGTATCTTTAATTTAAAACCATATTTACGGGCAGCTTCAAGGTACTTGCGCGACTGCTCAATGCTGAACACATCCTTCTCACAGAAAATGTCAACACATTCAGCCAGTTGTTTTTCTGCTACGACAGGGAACATTTCATTGATGTTGAAATCGACAAACTCTTCTTCCCTGCCCTTCCATTCACTTGGCACTGCATGAGCTCCCATAAAAGTAGCCACTATATCTATTGGATGTATTTCATTAAGATGCTGCATAACTCGCAACTGCTTAAGCTCAGTATCCCTATCGAGCCCATAACCACTTTTCCCTTCTACTGTGGTTATTCCTAAACGCATCATAGCATCGAGTCGCAACTTCCCCGCCTCTATCAACTCATCTTCCGGCGCTTCACGTGTTGCCTTGGTGGTATTAATAATTCCTCCACCACGATTCATTATATCCATGTAACTGTCACCTCTCATTCGCCATGAAAACTCCTCTTCGCGATATCCACCAAAAACAAAATGAGTGTGAGGATCCACAAATCCTGGCAGCAATGCTTTTCCTGCAGCATCTAAAACAGTATAATCAGATAAATCTAATTCAGCCTCTTCACCATTCTTTAGGATGTGAGAAATCAGACCATTAGTTACAATTACAGTACCGTTATCAATAATCTTTAAATCAGACATCTCTTTACCGCGCTTTCCTTTAAAGCCTCTGCAGGTAACTATCTGTGAAGCATTTTTAATTACAAGGTTATTCATCGGATACACTTTTACTATTTACTTTAACCTTCCACTCTTTCCATCCAAGTATAGCCAGTATGAGAAAAACTGTGTACTGTATAGAGGTGAAATACAACCCCTGCGAAGCAAATATCGGAATTGATATTATATCACCAATTATCCAAAACAACCAGTTTTCCAATTTCTTTACCGCCATCAGAATTGTAGCAACCAGAAAAAATGCAGTATTGAATGCATCCATCCAAGGCAGGTAAGAATGTATATATTCATAATCCGCTCTGTTCACCCAGCGAAGGATAAAGAAAACGATTACATATATAAATACTACAGAAATCCAGGATATTATATTTTGTTTTAATGTATTTCGACTAATTTCTAATCTCTGATTATTACTTTTGCCCGACCACATATACCAGCCGAAAAGATTCGAAATCAGATAAACTATGTTGATACCGGCATTTGCATAAAGTCGTGCAACAAAACATATATATATGTAAATTGACACATTTGCAATACCGAAAGGGAAAACCAATATTTTTTCCTTGCGGGCATACCAGACACTAAAAATGCCAAGTAAAACAGCAATCAGCTCTAACCAATTCATTTAGTTATTCCATAAGTTTAGCTTCCAAAACCTGGTTGATAGAGAAATTATCCAATCCCAGATAATACGCTGCTGAATCAACCAATGCTTCCATAGGTACAAGTCCGATAACTTCCCCTCCCACAACAGTCACTCCATACCTCTTAGCCTCCATTCTCACCATTTCATGTGCTCTGTATATCGATGTCTTAGTATAGTCAGTAAGATTCATAGACACCTGAGTGATACCACGCTCAAGCAGTTCAACACCCATTGCTTTGCAGAATCTCAGTCCCCCACCTATATGTCTCACTTTTTTGGCAATTGCTGTTGCTATTTCCAGATTCGAAGTGCCAAGATTAACATTGTAAGCCACTAAAGGCATTCTTGCACCAACAGCTACAGCACCAGCTGACGGATGAGGCTGAAGTGGACCAAAATCAGGCCTCCAGTCAGGTAACAGCATTTTATCTTTAAGTCCTTCATACTCTCCTCTACGTACATTTGCCAGATTCTCACGATGTGGCTGTGTTGCAGATTTTTCATAAAGGAACACGGGCAGATTAAATTTCTCTCCAACAGCTTTGCCAACTTCTTTTGAAAGAGCAATTGCTTCATCCATAGTGACATTCTTTATAGGTATGAATGGCACTACATCCACAGCTCCCATTCTGGGGTGCTGACCACTATGGTTATTCAGGTTAATCAGTTCAACTGATCTTCCAATGGCTTCTATAACCGCTTCCTTAAGAGCTTCCGGTTCGCCGGCTACAGTTATAACCGACCTGTTATGATCTGCGTCACTGCTATAATCCAGTAGTTTTACATTATCTTTTGCACGGAATGCATCTGCAATCTTTTCTATTATTTGTTTATCACGTCCCTCACTAAAATTTGGAACACATTCAATGATTTTATTCATTAATATCTTATTTTTTTAATTTAATGCTTCTGCTATTGAGAAATTCTCACTTTTCAATAAATCATCAGTTTATTTTGTTGTGCAATTTAGCAATAATTCAGATAATATCATTTATTGTTCTGTCATCAACTAAATATGGCACTGAAATTTTGAATTCATCAGCGTGATTCAGATTAAACTCTTTAACAGTACTCATAGCATTAGGATTACGTGCCCAAGATCTGCGTGCAACTCCACCCATAACATCCCATAGCATAGCAGAGCGAAGTATTTCATCAACTCTTGTACTTCCGTCAAGTACCATCCCAAAACCTCCATTTATAGCCTTTCCGATACCTACACCACCTCCATTGTGAAGGGTAACCAAACTCATTCCCCTGGCAGCATTACCTGCAAAACATTGTACTGCCATATCCGCCATAACATTACTTCCGTCCTTAATATTAGCTGTTTCCCTGAAAGGTGAATCTGTACCACTTACATCATGATGATCACGACCAATCATAACCGGTCCTATTTCACCATTTCGAATCATTTCATTAAACCTGAGCGCTATTTTCAGACGGCCTTCAGCATCCTGATATAATATACGTGCCTGAGCACCAACAACCAGCCGATTATGCTCAGCATCCCTAATCCAATTCCAGTTATCCCTGTCCTGACTTCTTCTTTCAGGATCGATACATTCCATTGCTGCTTTGTCAGTTTTAATCAGGTCAAGATGCAGTCCGCTCAAACATACCCAGCGGAAAGGGCCATAACCATAATCAAAGAGCAATGGACCCATAATATCTTCAACATAAGAGGGCCAGATAAACCCATCTTTCTCATCCACACCATTTTTAGAAATCTCCTTTATACCTACATCATAAATTGCTTTCATGAATGAGTTGCCATAATCGAAAAAATATGTGCCTCTTTCAACAAGCTTCTTTATCACATTAAAATGACGTTTAAGTGATTTATCTACCAGCTTGTGGAATTCATCTCTGTCTTCATGCAGTAAACGAGTTCTTTCCTTAAATGAAATACCTGCAGGACAATAACCCCCTGAGTATGGCTCGTAACAAGAGGTTTGATCACTCAAAAGGTCAATGTGTATTTTTTTTCTTTCCGCGTATTCAAGCAAATCAACAATATTTCCATGATAAGCTATCGACAAAGGTTCTTTTTGTGCGATTGCATTTTGAGCCAGTTCAAAGGCTGTCTGTAAATCAGGAGTGACACGTTTAATCCATCCCTGAACCCTACGGGTTTCTATTCTTGAAGCATCAACTTCTGCAATTATTGATACCGCACCTGCTATATCAGCTGCTTTAGGTTGGGCACCGCTCATTCCACCGAGTCCTGATGAAACATAAAGATGACCTCTAAGGTTACCATCTTGAGGTATGTTGAGTTTTAACCTGCCCGCATTAAGCAAAGTATTGAAAGTACCATGCACTATTCCTTGGGGACCAATATACATCCAGCCTCCTGCGGTCATTTGTCCGTAGTTGGCAACTCCCATTTGTGCAGCAATCTCCCAATCTTTTTGATTATCAAACATACCCACCATCATGGAATTGGTAATAATTACTCTCGGTGCGTCAGGTTTAGATTTGAATAAACCCAAGGGATGTCCGCTTTCTACTACAAGAGTCTGCTCTTGAGTCATTTCTTCGAGATATTTCCTAATCAAACTATATTGCATCCAGTTCTGGCAAACCTGTCCAGTTTCTCCGTAAGTAACCAGTTCATAAGGATAAAGGGCTATATCAAAACAGAGATTGTTATCAATCATAAGTTGAAAAGCCTTTCCCTCGATACAATTACCTTTGTACTGATCAATCGGCTTAGCATTTAAGTTGCCTTCCGGTCGATACCGATAACCGTATATTCTGCCACGTGTTTTTAATTCATTTAAAAATTCAGCCGCCAGCAGTGAATGTAATTCAGGATGTATATATCTTAAAGCATTCTTTAAAGCGGTAACTGTTTGCGATTTTGACAGTCGATAGCCTCTGTCTGGTGCACGACGAATACCTTCCTGAAAATGAGGATAAGGGGGTAAGATATTTTCTAAAGAAAAAATCATAACTATTTATTTTCATGGTTAATATACATCAGCAAACATACAACAAATTTAATATTTTTATTATATTTGCTTCCACTTTAATTTATTTAAACAAAAACAGTTTAAAGTTTAAAACAGTTAACCATGAAAATTAAAAGAACAATACAGTTAACAGTTATACTATTAATTGGATGTGCCTCACTAAAAGCACAAAACAATAGATTAATAATAGAAACTGACCGTGGAAAGACTACTATTAATAAGCATATATACGGTCATTTCTCTGAACATCTTGGTCGATGTATATATGGTGGCTATTGGGTTGGAGAAAGTTCTGAAGTACCCAATAAACGAGGTATTCGTAAAGATGTGGTACAGGCACTAAAGGAAATAAACATACCTAATCTTCGCTGGCCGGGGGGTTGCTTTGCAGATGAATATCACTGGATGGATGGTATTGGTCCTCGTAATGAGCGGCCAAAGATGGTAAATACCCACTGGGGTGGTGTTGTTGAAGATAATAGTTTTGGCACCCATGAATTTCTCGATTTATGCGAACAGCTGGGCACTGAAGCTTATATAAGTGCAAATGTAGGCAGTGGTACGGTTGAAGAGATGTCAAAATGGATTGAATATGTTAATTTCGACGGTGAAAGTCCTATGGCTAATTTAAGGCGAAAGAACGGCAGAGACGAACCCTGGGGCGTAAAATTCTGGGGGATTGGAAATGAAAGTTGGGGATGTGGGGGCAATATGACACCTGAATACTATTCTGATCTTTACCGCCACTATTCAACTTATGCCAGAAATTATGGGGAAAATAACTTATACAGAATTGCTTGTGGTTCAAACGGCAGCGATTATAACTGGACTGAAACCTTAATGAAAAATGCCGGTCGTCTGATGCAAGGATTATCGCTTCATTACTATACAGTACCCAAGGATTGGAACGATAAAGGCTCTGCCACTGACTTTAACGAGCAGGAATATTTCACTACCATTGAAAAAACTCTGTTTATGGATGAGCTTATAACGAAGCATAGTGCAATAATGGATAAATATGATCCTCAAAAACGTGTAGGAATGATAATTGATGAGTGGGGAACGTGGTATAATGTTGAACCGGGTACTAATCCGGGCTTCCTTTATCAGCAAAATACAATGAGGGATGCTATTGTTGCCGGTATCAATCTTAATATATTCAATACTCACGCTGATCGCGTACAGATGGCAAACATAGCACAAACTGTAAATGTTTTACAAGCTGTTATTCTCACCGACGAGGAGAGAATGCTTCTTACTCCTACCTATTGGGTTTTCTATCTTTACAAAGTGCATCAGGATGCAACTCTTCTTCCCGTTTCTTTCACCAGCAGTAAATACAAACAGGGAGGCAAAGAAATTGATGCAGTAAGCATCTCGGCCTCAAAGGACAGTACTGGTAAAATCCATATTACACTGGTTAATGCTGACTTGAATAATGAACAGAAGATCAATGCACAACTAGTTGGCTCAAGTATTAAGAGCGTTAGAGGAGAGATACTTACATCAGAGGTGATAAACGATCACAACACATTCAATGAACCAAACAAAGTTAAGGTTGAAGAGTTCAAGGATGTCCGATTTTCAGGAAATATCCTTGAACTGGTATTGCCTTCTAAGTCAATTGTAATGGTCGAACTAGAATAAGCTAATATAAAATACCGCAAGAACCCTCAACTATACTTTAAGAAATATTTTCTTTTTATACAGAAGATACAAGAACAACCATCCTACTGTTACATATCCAATTGCAATAATAAGTGCAGACCATGTTTCGGGAACCAGTTCAGCCAGGCCTCCAAATATAAAATCTGTAGCTTTACTGAATCCTATTACTCTGTTTGCCAGATATATCGTAATAGGGTTCATTCCGATTACTACGAAGAAGAAGGCCCATTTCTGAAATTTCCACACATCAATTATCAAATAAAAGAGTGCCAGAAGAAGAATACTTAATCCACCAACATGGCAAACAAAAGAGCTGGACCATAAGTTCTTATTAATTGGAAATGCAAGGTTCCAGATCTGTCCTATAACAATTAGTAATATACCTGCAATGGCCAAGTACAGTACTTTATTCATTGGTTTCAATCTGCTCTTTAGGAATTCACCGACAAGCATACCTAACAGTCCGGTGCCAATAGCTGCAATTGTAGGCAATAAACCTTCATTATCTCCAAATTCATAACAGCATAACCTGCCCGGTAGAATAGTACGATCAATATAACTGGAGATATTCCCCTGCATTGAATATTTGTCAGGGTCACCTAAATCAGGAGCTTTAAAAATAAGGAACAATAACCAATAGAAAATTAATAACCCCCAATACCAAACCATTCTGGATTTCCAGTTCTTAGTGTTCATGAAAATAAGAGCTGCAAACATCCAAGCCAGACCAATGCGACCAAGTACGCTTGAAAAGCGCATACTTTCTATATCAAAACTAATGCCATTATTGTATATAATTCCAAGCAGAACGAGAACTAAACCTCTTTTAAAGATATGACGATATAGAGCCTGTTTACCCCCTTTTACAGCTAATCTTTTAGATACAGAAAAAGGAAAGGATACACCTGCAATAAAAAGAAATAATGGAAAAATCATGTCATAAGCTTGAAAACCGTGCCATTCAACGTGAGTCATTTGTCCAGCCCACCATTCCAGAACGGGCCAACCGGTTATCGCTCCCAGCAGAATAAAAATTTCTTCCGCTCCCATTATCCAGAACATGTCAAATCCCCTCAATGCATCCAACGATTTTAAACGATCTGTCTGTTGGATGTTTCCACCTGCGTTTCTCATCTTAAATTTATTAATAATCTGTTTTTATTTACTATCACTCCGCTCCGCCTGCACGAGTTGATGACTCTGGCAGGAAGGAATTACATAAGTTATTGTTTTACAAGTATGTTTTAAATTATTCGCAAATATAACCATTTATAGACATAAAGTTAGAATAATTAGTTTAAATTTGCTATCTATTAACAATCACATCAAATCAGGAAAAATATTAAAAAAAACAGTAAACAGTTATGAGAAAAATTACTTTCCCGCTGCTTATCGTACTATCGTTAATTTTAGTACAATGCTCAACATCAAAAATCACTACAACTAAAACATCAGAAACACCTGTAGTTGAAAACGTTATTCTATTAATTGGCGATGGAATGGGTGTTAGTCAGGTTTATTCAGGAATCACAGCAAATAACGGTCTCAACCTTGAAAAATCACAATATGTAGGATTCTCCAAAACCTATTCTGCAAGTGATTACATTACAGATTCGGCAGCAGGTGGCACAGCAATAGCTACAGGCACAAAAACAAACAACGGTGCAATTGGTGTAGATGCAAAAGGGAATGATGTAAAATCAATACTTGAATATGCAGCTGAAAATGGCCTATCCACAGGTGTAGTTGCAAGCTGTGCAATCACACATGCTACACCCGCTTCTTTTGTTGCACATCAGCAAAACAGAAATATGCAGGAGGAGATTGCAGTTGATTTTGTCAACTCCGACATAACACTATTTATAGGAGGAGGCAAGAAATATTTTGCTGAACGTTCTGATAAAGCTAACCTGTTAGATCAGCTAAAAGAAAATGGATTTCAAGTTGCCCTTGATATGGAAGAAGTAAAAAAGACAACTACAGGAAAATTGGCAGCCCTTGTAGCTGACGAACACCCTTCAACATATCCTGATAGAGGAGAATTTCTACCCGAAAGTGTTCAGGCAGCTCTAAATATTCTTGATAATAACTCAGAAGGATTTTTCCTGATTGTAGAAGGTTCTCAGATTGATTGGGAAAGTCACGACAATAATGCTGAAGGTGTAGTGAATGAAATGATTGATTTCGACAACGCAATTAAAGTAGCCTTCGATTATGCTGACAAAAACCCCGGAACACTTGTTGTAATTACAGCAGACCACGAAACCGGAGGAATGGCTCTGACGGGTGGTGATATTAAAACAGGAGATGTAAAGGCGAATTGGGGCACAACAGGACATTCATCTGTTATGGTACCTGTATTTTCTTATGGAGCAGGATCTGAAGAGTTTGCAGGAATTTATGAGAACACTGACATCTTCAATAAATTGATGAATCTTTATGGTTTTGAAAAATGATGTTTTTAAACTGATCTTCTCTTGTCTGTTAGCCGGTCTGCTAATTAAAGCCCCACAATGGCTTGGACTGGTTACAGACAATGACGGATACTACATTAAGAATGTTAGTATTTCTGTCTTCTTGGGATTATCAATTTTTATTTATCTTACACGAAGTAAGATAAATCGAAAACAACTGACAATTTCATTACTTATATTTACACTATCAGCAGTATATATCAACCTTTTACCTCAGGCTGATAATAGTGATTCTACAAAATTAGCCTACATCCATTTACCCCTGTTTTTATGGTGCCTGTATGGTTTGATTTTCATCGACTTTGATACAAAAGACAGTTCAAAAAGAATTGACTACCTTAAATACAACGGCGACCTGGCAATTCTTACTGCAATAATACTTATTGCAGGATTAGTGCTTTCTATCTTAACCATCGGCCTCTTTTATGCCATAGATATGAATATAGAAAACATATATATGGAGAATATTGGCCTTATTGGTATAATCTCATCACCTATAGTTGCCACATATATAATCAGGAACTACAAGGCAGTAACTAACAAAATAGCACCAATAATTGCTAATATATTTAGTCCACTTGTTCTGATAATGCTGGTTGTTTTTCTGATATTTATAATACCTGCAGGAAAGGACCCGTATAGTGACAGAGATTTTCTCCTGATATTTAATCTAATGCTTTTGGGAGTAATGGCAATTATTGTTTTCTCAGTAACAGGAACATCTGTAAACAGAAAACAAGGCTTTAGTGAATGGACTCTTTTCATACTTTCACTCATTACGTTTATAATTGATATTGTAGCACTTTCTGCCATTATCTACAGAGTCGGTGAATATGGATTCTCTCCAAACAGGACAGCTGTTCTAGGTTCTAATTTATTGATACTGGGCAACCTGATTTTAATCACTATTGACCTATACAAAGTAGTTATTAAAGGGCATGAATTAAAAAAGGTAGAGCTTACAATTGCCAAATATCTGCCTATCTATGCAGCCTGGGCATTTTTAGTTATATTTTTATTTCCATTATTATTTAGAATGAGGTAGGTTGTAATAATCAACTTACCCAAATTTAGGTTTAGAATCTTAATCAATTATCTTAGCATTCTCTAATATTTCAATAATCTGTTCGCGTGATTTATTATAAAACTTTATGTATCTGCGATCATTAGCCGGAATAATTATTGAAGTTTCGTCATAAAATTTAAACATTTCTTCATGTAATAAATCTCTGAATAAATTAGCATCTGTCTTGCTAACAGGTAATACTAACTGTTTATCACCTGAAATATGCCAGTAAGTCACGTAGTAATCACCTTTCCTTTCAAATATAAATGCTCTTATTTCCTTATTATTTAAACCTGCAGCATTAATAATTTGATAATAGGGAACTAGTTCAAACCCACCCACTTCATTTATTAACAGGTGGTGTTCCTGGTCTGAGTTTTGCAATTCTTCCTTTTGCTGATCCGTAAGCCAGTGATTAGTTCTCACTTCTTCCCACCTGCGTATAACCTCCATATTATCAGCTGTTCTGGGGTGAGATTCAAATGCCTGCAGATTTGACTGAATGGAGATCGGGCAGTCCCAGCCTGCTGCCACACTTGACACATATTCCAGCATATCAGGCTGCGTTCCAACAGTAGTTTCGTCAGGAACCCGATAACCCAGCCATCCGAAATTGAGTCTGGTAAAATCCTGCAGCATTCTGGGAGCCTCCTCGGCAGGCCAGTTTCTTGTTTCCTGTTTAACATCCTCTGGTCTGAATACATCAAAAGCATTTCCCCCACTAAGCATATGCCAGCTGAAATGTGTTTTGGCAGCTCCTTCTGCAAATATTGGCTGTGGGTTAAGATGTTTAAAAACTCTATACTGGGCAAGGGCTACATTAATACCGAAAGGAGGATTCACTCCTTCTGAGCCATCAAAATAGACAAATTTAAATCCTGCATCATAGATATCGGCAATTTTTTCAGCAACTTCATCTTGAAGACTCGTTTGTTGATTTATATACACACTTGTTGCACCAAACTCACTAACATCGAGTATACCTATAAAAGATCCCTTTTGAGCGCTGTTAATCGTTGTATCATCTATTCCTCTTATGCATCCTGAAAATTTATATGGCCACGTAGTAGTATAACCATCAAAAGAGATGAGTTCCGTTCCGACCCTGAGAACCCGGCAACCATCGGCCATAGTAGTACCTTCAGGATTTTGCTCAACATATATTATAGTATCATTCATGCCGAGATTTTCCGACAGGTTGAAAGATTTCACAATATTCAACCTGTAATCAGGTACGGGTGTTACGTATTTACTATCTCTTCCTATATGCGAATGTAAAATATGAATACCCGGAGTTATACCTGCAGCTTTGATTTTATCAAGCATTTCTCTCAAGTCGTCCTTACCATTTGGATAGTGTTGTTCATCAATTTCGTAATTTCCAATCAGCCTGTACCCCCTACTCTTTTCAAAGCTGGTATAATTAATACTCATTAATCTGAACCCACCCAGTTTGGCATATTTTATATGTTGATCTACATTTTCAGGATTAACACTTCCTGTCCAGTAATAAGAGGCATTAATAAGATCATTACGTCTGCCTTCTACCCCTTTAGGCAAAATAAAATCCTCTTCAACCTGCGCAATATTATTCAACAAATTATCCGTTTCAGTAACAATTAAAGCGGCGCCTGTTCCTTTGAATTTAATATCCTTGATTGCAGTTGCCTTTAATATTTTAAATCCATTTCGTTTTTCAAAATCAATAGAAGCATATACATCTGTGCCTAAAACATTTATCGCAGCATTCTCATCCCAACTCACATTCAGCCATTCACCAAAATTATCTCTGTCGCGTATTGGTAACTGTAAAATTGTAAGCTCCGTAGCCGGTGGAGGAGTTATTTTAAGGTAATCAGGATAAATATTATCCGTTATAAAATCATGAAGAGTGAAACCAATGTATGAGGGTGTTTCTTTTATTTTTATTACAGCCTGATAAGGTATCAACTCAAATCCTACTATCAGGTTTTCACCCTCTCTGTAGACTGTATCTGCCTGATATGTAGACCCTTTATTAGGATGACCTAGTTTCAATTCGTTATGATATGGCCTTTCCTGTGTAACTGAAAATA
>JAQUIZ010000062.1 GCA_028683355.1 Fermentimonas sp. | reverse complement strand
CCTTATTAGCCCATTTAAGCGTTTTTACCTATTTAATGACGATTAGTATTAACCATACATTTTAAACCTCTTACAAACGATTCTGTGAGGTCGTTTTTCTCGCAACCCTTGAAAAATATGTATTTTTTAACGATAAGGTATAGTCCGTCCGAACACTCGTCGGAAAAACGAAGAGAACGTGTAATTCACACGACTCTCCGCTTCTTGAACTATTAAGTCTTTACTTCTTAGTTGGTTTAAAACGATTAAACAAACCTCGAAATGTCGTAGAGGTATACGTTCCAGTTTCCTCGAATCTAAAACCCCTCTTCATCCAGGCTGCATAGAATATCATCGGCAATATGATGCCTGCTGCTTCCACTCCCAGTTTGAAATATCGATCTTTGACTTGTTCTTCTAACTGGTCTTTCTTGAATTGTATATCACTGTCGCGTGATTCGTACTTTTCATTAAAGTCCCATTCGTTTCTAGTCTCATCGATTCTCAATTTGTAAAGCTTAGCCAAGTCTTCAATAGCTATTGACTTTTCTTTACTTCCCGGTTCAAAGGTAGATAAGTCTCGAATCTCTGTCTTAATCTCCTCTCCTAACAAATCTCTGATTTCTTCGTCCATTATTATTCCCCTTTCAATAAACGATTTAATTAGTTCCATAAGAGAGGGTGTTATTCATGCGGAATGAAGTTTTTAAGACTTACTTTAAACATCACGTATTTCTTTCTATATATCTCTTCAATATCTTTTGACAGTTCTAAAAACAAATATGGACTGTCGTCCGAATCAGAAGTATCCACTCGAAGAGAACCTACTGACCGAGTTTGAAATATAATCCTTGTAAGAATACAACCAATCAACATTCCGATTCCAAATATGATAATTAATTCCATAACGAACCCTCCTTATTTCTAACCGGGAATTTCTCACATATCAAAATAGCATTTTTTTTCATAGTGTTTATACGGAAGTAAGTAATCTGGAAGTTTTCGATGACAGGAAAATCTATCGACTTTTATCCAACTAATATTACCACCTTTCGTCCGTACAATTCTTTGAACGCTATCGTAATACTTTAAAGCCCCACCACATATCGTAACAAATATAATATTGCTCCTCCGACTACACTAATGATAATCCCTGTAGCATATGCGGTAACAACTACTTGCAATAGCGCCTTGCCCCGATTGCCACCAGTCTTTCTTATGTGCAGATGCACGTATAGCGCTAGACAAGCCAGAAACAAATATGTATAAGCTACACCCTTAATGATGAACGCCCAGTCCATTTATATTCCCCCTTTTGATTATATAATATTATATTCATCCTCGTCATCATCAGGTAAATCATTTGCCTTATCTATATCAGCTTGGGTTATAAAGACATCTATAAGGATTTTATCACATTACGAGTAGAACTGAAATAGTTCCCGTACCCATTGTATTAAGTTTTACGTATTGGAAGTTTATCGACTTCTTGCATGACGCGTTTTGCGGAACCATTGGCTCCCATCTTTGCGTACGGTTTATATAAGTAATCATTGAGGTTTTCGTATTCATCTTGAGTAATCCATCCTCGCTCAATATAACAAAGACCAAGATAAATGATTCTATCGTGGCCTAAACCTATAATCATTTCAGTTTTGACATCTTTACGATCCATATATTTTGTTATATATGCCCAAAAACCGGACGATGCTATAACGGAGCATACGATAGTAATGATCATTTGCATCCATGGTTCCATTCGGTTCCCTCCCCATCAAACCTATCAAATATAACCAGCTTCTTATTGACTACAGTAATGTTTTTATCAAATAGGTCCTCATAAAGCTGTATAAGACTTTTTCTTTGTTGTCTGGACAAAAGTTTATAGAAACTTCCCATCCATCCTCGAAACATGTTTTCAACATTTTCGTAACAAATATCACCACTCTTAACTTTGACTGCGAGTTTCTTAAGTTTTCTACGCATTGCCGTAACACGAGTTGGATTGATTCTTTTAATTATTTTTCCGTCTTTAGTAAGTGTGTATTTTACTTGAAGGTATTTGTAAATGCTGCTTATCTTGACTATATGGGTCTTTTTCTCATTGATATGTATACCTAATTCGTCCGCTATTACTCGAATATTACCCAACAAGTCTTGTAGTTCTTTTTTGTTAGGGTTCATGACGTACCAATCATCCATGTAACGTCCGTAAAATTTTTGGCTTCTTACATATTTTACATAATTATCTATTCGATATGGATAATATATACCTATAATTTGACTTAATTGGTCTCCGATATTAACGGATTTGTCCATCCATTTCTCACCAGTTAATAGCTCTTTAGGTACTAGCCTATATTCCAGTTTATTGAATGTATTGGTTATACAGTTTTTATACTCTTCATCAGACATATACGAAACGTCAATTTTAAACCCGTTAAAAATAATGGTTAACAACCAAGTAATGAACTCATCATCGTCTACCAGTTTGAGTATTTCTCTCTTTGCAATCTCGTGAATGATATTGTCGTAGAATTTTGAGAAGTCTCCAAATAAGATATAACCTTCATTGCCGTATAGTTTGTAGTATTTATGAAGATGAACTTCAAACCTATTTCTCTGATGTGAAATACCTCGGCCTTTTACAGAGGCCCCGTTATCATAAATAATATGTTTTTTTACTTCCGGGGATAAAATCTCATCGCATAAAACATGACGAATTATACGATCTTTAATTTGGATACTTGTAATGGGTCTTACTCGGCCTCTTTCAGAAAGTAAAAACTCGTCTACTGGGCCGTTTTGCAACGTTCTGTAAACGAGGTCTTCTTGAATGGAGAAAATATACTTCAGAAAGTTCATAGCGAACTTTTGAGATGGTTCCTTCCATTTACTATTCTTTATAGAGGCCTTGTAAGCCCTATACAAGTTGTTGGCGTCGCAGACAATCTCCTCATAATTCATAGAATATTCACCGTGATAGCAATACTTACCGTAGTAAATTGCGTCCAGCTTTTTTATTTATCCTTGATGGAAAGGATAACATCTCCTTCTCTGTTGGTTAGGCAGAGAATCCGGACGAACCCCATTAGAGTTCGAAGCGTTGTTGTTGTTCGCATTACCATTGTTGTTCACATTAGCGAAATTAGACGAAGAAACGACGCAAAATTAGATGTTACCCTGTAGATATGATTTGATTTTGTTGTCGTACTGACGCCACTTTTTTATCAAACTGATTTCTCGGTTGATAGCTGCTACATATCTTCCATAGATATTTATATCCACTTCAAATATCTCCACGACTCGCTGTAATTCCTTAATAAGTTGCTCGCAATTTACAATAGCATTATTTTGATAATCCCTTCTCTTTTGATACTCATGCATAGAGGTTGGATACATAGAATTAGCTGCTCGAATATTATTTGTCAATAGCGAAGCCAATTGATCGATTCGGGTTTTAAAATTCTGCATTAAGTATCGATACTTTGCAAAATCTTCTTTGTCATCTTTACCATAGGCATAGCGCATACGAACAAAATGATTTACATCCTTAACTCCAAATCCTCTCTGCATCAAATCAATAAGCATGTCATGTAATTCGAGTGAATATGTTATAGCTTCAAACCTGGACTCCCTGCGATTGCTTACCAAAACACTCATTAGTACGTAGTTCCGGTGATTTCTTCGAACTCAACTATTGTAATCCAACCTTTTTCCACAGCATTGCGAACGCGACCTTCATCCCATACGCCAAGTACAAAATAACGCTTTACCTTATTGTAATTACTGCTATATTCCATGGTGATCCTCCTTTACAGTTCTATTTCGGCCATCATGGCCACATATTCAATATCGGATTGTATTTTAATCAAAGCCAGTTCAGAATCCGAAATCTCTCGAAGAACAAACCAGTATTTTCTGGGTTCCTGTTCAGTCAATTGAACAAGCTCCATGTGGTTATGTGTTTCACTGTTAATACCATCGCTAATGATAACCGGAGAGCAGTTTCCATTGAAAATATCAGTATTAATAGCTGTATTGGAGACAAAGTTATCGCCGTTAAGTTTAAGGTTATCGAGAACCGTTCCGTCGGCAAGAGTAATTGTATAAGTTTTATTCATCTTGTTTAATCCTCCTTATAAAATATCAACGGGGCACAAGGCCCCTAGATTTAGTTAACCAATAGCGAAAGCCGGACGAACCCCAAAAGAGAACGAAGCGGCGTAGGCGTAGGACGCATGACCACCGCTGAACACATAAGCGAAAGAAGACGAAGAAACGACGTCTCTTAGCCAGATACTTACTCGATTGTTAATTGCTCTAGGGTTGAGCCTGAACAAAGGAAGCTGTTGTTTATCAATAGTGGTTCTGGTAACAATCTTAACTCCATCACTAGCAGGAGTACGGATATAAGATCCATAAACCATAACCTCATTCATTAACTCAACTGTAGAATCGAACCAAGCACCAGCAGAAGGATAACCATCTGTAACCGCGTTCACGAGATACTCTCTATGAGTGAGAAGCATATCCCCGAATGCCGTAGAAATTGTTGTCTTGGCCTGCTCAAGGTTCGACGTGTACATGAGAGAACCGACATAACCGCCTTCGGTTGTGTTTGTCTCATTCATAGTTGCATTATAAAGACTTGTACTGGGGACAATTACCAGATGATGATTCGTAAATGCAGTATCGCCACAGTTATACCAGTAATCCATATCGGCAATCACCCAGTTTACTCCATCAATAACCCAGTAATCTCCGATAAATAGATCATCAAATGTTCCGGCTTGAATAGCCGCCTTTTGAGCTGCGGTAACAGCGGTTCCAAGATTTTTTCCTCTATAAACATTTCGACGATTGATTGCGGATACCAGACCTGCAAACTCAACCGCAGCATTAGTCGCCAGAATCTTCTTCGTGCCGTTACTTCCATCTTTAATAAGAATATCCCCACTGTCAAAACGTGAAGATTCAGTATATTCCGTAAGTTTAGCCATTTTGATTTTTCCTCCTTTATTAAATAATGATAATCTAAATCTTAATCCATCGTTACCAATCCGCCATCGAATTCATCCCAGTATATACGGAACTGGCGGCAATATGCATCTTTTGGTCTTTGTGAATCGTCCGGAGTGATATAAAGTTGAATTTTATCTCCGGTTTTCACCGTAAAATCTTCTGTAAAGGTAATGTAAGTATCGTCGTGTGTACGTTGCTCTAATCCAACAGCAACATCATTTTTATACACTTGTGCTTTGATTTTATTCGAAGTTATTCCTCCCCCGCTGCTTTTATATTGGTAGCTAACCCGTATAGTGCCTGTCATACCAAGAATCACTTCTTTTACTTTTGTAGCAACTTGACCAGTTTCATCAATAAAAACAATACTTTCCTTATCAGCAGATACCCGTAAGGTATCACTGGGGGAAGCAATTGGATACATTTTTATGTCCTGTTTTATTTCTTCTGCCTTGGAATCGATCTTGGAATCGATTAGATTTATGTCCTGTTTTATTTCTTCTGCCTTGGAATCGATTAGTTCATCCAGCGGCGTAGAAAGATCGCTATTAACCGCCTTCTTTATTATTGGCCACATTACACAACCACCTCCGTAATACTTCCATTCGTATTAAATATTGTAGTGATGACGGAATTTTTAATCACTGTTACTCCATCCGTATCGTAGACTGTCACGGATACCGTTATTGTCGTATCCGGGTTAAACGCTGTCGCCCGTGTAGCGATTGTGGTGAGACCCACAGTAGTAAATATAGTCTCGGTAATATTCCCATTCGCCTCAAATACCGTATTGCGCGTGCAACCAGGTAACTCACCAATATTATCGAAGTTGAAAGTTTGTAATAACGTAATATCATCCTTGACGAGATCATACCAAGCTTGAATTGTATTTTGACGTCCGTCGAAGTCGTTTTGTTGTACGGCCATCTGATCGACCCAGTCTTGAGAATGTACGGTAAAAGCACTATTCCATTGGGCTAATAAAGGCGCACTGTCAAGGGTTTCAAGGATTCCAGTACTTAACGGGCATGCCGCTGTACCAACGCGGTTAGTAATATTAGCAGGAATAATCTCTGTAATATTAGCTCCCACGTAGACGTTTGCTAGAGGGTACTGGTGTACCAGTTCGGTGTTTATGAGGGCAGGAGCGATCGGATTACTTGCGGGGGTACCCTTTATAACCTTTATGCTATTCGCCCTTACTTCCTCGGAAGCGTTAATCTCCAACACCACAGTGTCGAGACGATTAAGAACTATCTCGGCGGGCGCAATCGCGTGTAATGACGCTACTGAATTGTACGTCCACGTATGATCGAACCATGCTCGTCCGGAGCCAACTGTAACTTGCATACCATTAGCCGCCGAGACAATGAATGCATCACCAATGGACATAAACACTCCGTCATTAAGGATACCATCAAATATCGACGATATGTCAGCGGCGTCGTACGTTCGATCGCCATTTTGCGAGTTGTAGAAACCATATGTTAAAGCCATTTTTTACCTCCTTATCTATTAAGTAGCAAACGTTGGATATTCTTTCAATCCGGATAGATCCTGAGAATATATCATCTCTATAACACGCGTCTTGGCTTCTATACCGTATTCATTGCTGACCTGTACGAGATCGCCGAGGAAGAAATCTTTACCGTATTTATAAGTGGTGGCGCTATCTAACTCACCATCGAAAGATGTTGATAGAGAATGCTCGGACAGAGCCTCGGAACCCCTCTGCTCCAGTTGGGCCAGATACTCTTCATCCGTTAACGTAACACCATCAACCGTTCGATAGATACTCTTAGCGTCCGTGTACATTTCTCGCCTTGATAAACCAGATTCGCCACCGACTACTGTTGACTTCTCTTCGCCGTCTATGAGTGTTACCGTCCTCAGGTTTGTTTTAGTCTCGATATAATTACTGTTCATTAAGTTCTCAAAGTTGGACGAGAATACTACGTAGGGGTTGTTGGATTGATCGTACGATCTATCTTCGCCCTTATATAATCTAAATATGAATTTATCATCTGAAAGAGTTATCTTGAAACCGACACCTCTCTCAAAACAAAGGACGAGAACAGCTTCGTATAGATTAGTACCGCGTTCAATCTGTGCATCGACAGTCAGGGATAGAATGTTAGGATCGGTTGAGGGTTCAAATATAAAGTTAGATATTTTACGATCTTCTATTGCCGGCGAGATAACGTTCTCATTAAGTAAAGTTTGGACGGTATTCTGAAAATTACCGGTTAGTATTGTTTGTTCCCATACAATTCGCCTATCCAGAATAAACTCTAGGGATTTCCCCGTTACTATAAGATGATCGCCTTTCTCTATATTGCATTCGATTTCCATACTTTCAATCATCATAAGATGCTCGGAACCTTTACGCCATAGATAATAATCTTGTTGTAGAAATGACATCAACTCAAGATTTACAGGTGTATAGATCTCAAAATCACCAGCGCCATAATATCTATCAGTCCATATTAAAGATTTCAGCGTATCTATGTTTTTTATAGTTTCTAAGTTGGGATTTAAAACGAGTAACTCAAAAAAGTCTCTTTCCATATTTACCTCCTTTTAAATTCCCTGATATATTACTTGATTTATTATCCTGAAATATAAATTACCCCCGCCCTCTTCCGCATCGAAGGCAAACATGTTATCTCCTTTACGCAAGAACATCCACGTTACATCCCTATCCAAGCAGTTGATGATGTTGTAATATACACCTTCTCTTAGTAACTGAATAGATTTATCACCTTTAATTGTGGATATGAATATGGAATCCCCTATTATGATAGGTTGTCCCGTCAAGGCGATTAATTTATCGGTATCAATTTTCATATTCTCAAGAGTGTCGACATTATAGATCCTCACATGTTCGGCGGTACCAACGGAGTGGATTTCAATATTGAAGCCTATCTCAGAATCACCATCGTAGAGTACTGTTTGGATTTGGTTCTTAATGATGTTACCTATAATTAGTAACTTGTCAGATAAAGCCTCGTTCGAAAAAGGAAACGAGAACACCTTCTCAAAACCGCTAAAGAATGTTATCTGTTTGCCTTTTGGGCCAGCGGAGTAGAAATACGGATTGGGACATACTATAGAAATTTGTGTAGTCTCTTGTCTACTAAATATAATCGGTTCGTTCGACTCCACATATCCAAATATCTCAGCCGTACGATTGGTCGTCTCGATAAGGAGACGTATACGCTTCTTTACGGGGAAATACTTGTAGGATTTTTGCCGTGCATCCTCTATCATCGGGCTCTCTAAAAGAGCTAAATTGAAGACGATGTTACGAGATGACATACGGGCAGAGTTATAGATTGATCCGTCAACGCTAGATAACTCGGAAACGTTTATGTCGGCCTTGACGGGACCTAGTCCTGATATTTCTTGAATGAGGAAGCCGGATCTCTCCGGAAACCCCAATTCAAGTTTTATAGATTCGTTTAGGTGGTTTGTTACGGTTATGGATTTTATCATGTAGTACCCACCACCCCTCTCAATGTTGATATTTGGTTCTTTGTTTGTCTATAGATTTCTAGCCTCGATAAGGCTTTTGGGGAATAATTATTTTGGACAAACGATACTTTTGTTTCCTTTGATGACTTAGTATTTATTCCATCAGAATCTTCTGCATTATAAAATATAGGAAGTTTTTTCATTACATTCCCAACATTTAACCCCTGCGTCTGAGCAAAAAGTTCATCAATCAGTAAGCTTCCAGATTTCACATCGGTCAAGTCGAGAACTGGACGAATAACGGGCGACATATCCATATCTCCATCGATAGCATCTGAAATATTAGCTATAACTTTCTTAAACGCAATTATAGTAGATGTTCCAACGTTTGATGCAGATGCTGTAGCAAGGTTGTTAAATTTCTTCAACCCTTCTACAAATCCCAAAATTGAGTATTTTCCTAACTCGGCAAATTTCTTAGAGGGAGAAGATATGCCTAATGCATCTTTAGCAGCTTGCAATGCGTTCATTGCGGCATCGACAGCGGAATCAGCTAATTGGCTAGCTTCCGAACGAATACCAGTTGTTATCCCATCCACAATACCTCGTCCAACTCCAGCCCAGTCAGGTTTGCCCATGATAGACACAATATTACCAGCAAAAGTTTCAAAGTCTTTCTCGCCCTGTTTTCTTAACTCTCCAATCTTTTTAAGCCATTCGTTTTTCATTTGTTCGATAGTTTCAGTTGTTTCTTTAGCTAATTGTTGTGTTTTTTCCTCAAATATAGCTCTTTGTTCTTCGAGATCGATTTTTGCCTGTACGTTCAATGCTTGAATCTGATTTCTCGTTTCGATTCGCATGCCTTCGAGTTCTTTTGTTGCAGCATTCTTAGCCTGATTTGATTTCTTTTCCCACAATATTACATACTCGTCTAACTCCGGTTGAGAAAGACTATTCAATGCTTGAATCTCTTTTAACGATTTAGGTCCCATCTTCTGAAGTTCGTCTATTAGTGCGGAGTCGACTCCTCTACCGGACAGATCACTCATTTGTCTTGTCCAATCGTCGAACTCGTTAACCTGATCTTTTAAATTATTGATGAGATCGCTACCAAGTACCTTGTCCTTAGGTTCGATTTTGTCAAATAGGCCGTACGTATCATATACAGACTTCGTTCGAGACTCCAGAGCATTATCATACTTATCGTTAAGACTCTGAATATCACTAATAAGTTTATCGTTAATTTCTTTGCATTTGTCGTAATACTCTTGCTCATATTCAATCTTCTTATCGGTTGCCTTGCGGGTTACGTCTATAATTTGTTGAGAAAATTCCTCATCAGCGCGAGCGATTTCCTGTTTTACTCGATATACTTCTATATCTGCTTTCTTACGTTCCTCAGTACCTTCCAAATATCTTTTTTGAACGCGTTCCCACGCATCTAATTCCTCATATAAACTCAGTTCGTTATAATATTTACGTTCGTCGATCCAGTCAGCGGAAGCATTAAAAGCATCCTTAGCAGCTTTCTCGGCTTCCTTTGCGGTTTTAGCCGCAGCCTTCTCAGCAGCGGTGACAGCCTTCTTAGTCATTTTCTCGGATGACGCCTCCACTTTAGGAGAGCTATTGTCTATCCCTATGGCTAACCCTTCACCGATATCTAAACCTATGTCTTTGAATTCTATTGATGGAGAACTAGATCGTAATGCTGCTCTTGCAGCTTCTATAGCGGACGTTGCTAAATGCGTAACTCCTGACACTACATCCGATATCTTGTTTTTTATACCTTCAAGAAGACCTATAACAATATCTTCACCGATATTAAAAAACATAGATATTGAATCACTAAGAGTTTTTAAAGCAAGTGTAATAATAGATAGTATAAGATTTAATACCGCATCGAGAACGGCTCCACCATTCTTCTCAACTGAAGTGGCGAGCCCGTTAATAAAAGCCACCATTAAATCAAAACCTGCTTGTATGATATCGCCAAGTTTCGCATTAACACCTTTAATGAAGTTTATGATCAGGTCAATTCCAGCCTCAACTACATTTTGAATGTTGGAAGCAATTCCTTTTAAGAACTCGACAACAAGTTTTCCACCAACGTCAAGAATGTTCGGCATATACTTTAATAACGATTCAAGAAGTTTTGTTAATAGAGTTAGGATCCCATCAACGACAACTGGTGTTAACTCGACGAGTACGTCGACAATGGCTATCACGATCGCTTTTATAGCGTTAGCGATAATAGGCACGCCTTTACCTATAATGTTTGCGAACTCGATAACACCTTCGGCTAACGTCTTTGCCGCAAAAGGTATCAAACCTATGAGGCTAGTAACCAGTGCTACCAAAGCTACTGTTCCAGCCGTGCCTGCTACAGCTAATGCTGCTAGACCCGTTGATAGTGTTAGAATGCCTGCGCCAATAGCAACAACACCTATTCCCAACAACGCGATTGCGGCAGAGAACGCTAATATGGCAGGAATTGCCGGAGTTAACAGGGTCGTAGCTACGCCTAAAATAGCGAACGTGCCAGCTAAACCAAGTAACGCCGCCCCGATCTGGACCAAAGACATGGATCCGATAGTTTTTAGCGCAGCGGCTAATAAGGTAATGCCCAGAGCAAGAATGACGAAAGCCGATGAGTCCACAATCGAACCAGTCCTTGCTAGGGCGACAAAAGCCCCAACGACGAGAACCAGGGATGCCGCTAACCCTAATAACCCCCTACCTAATTCTTCCCAGGGCATACTGGCAAAGCTGTTCAATGCCACGGTTAACATCATCATAGCACCAGCAATGTCAAGGAGGGCTATAGATATAAGAAATATGTTTTTCGGCATAGCTATAAGCGCAACTGTTATGATAGCAAGGGCGCCACCTAAAGCCACGAGTCCTCTTGCCATCTGTTCCCAGGACATGGCTCCCATTTTGATGATGGCGGCAGCGAATATATTCATAGCGGCGCCTAGGATTGTCAAACTGATTGCGGTGGCGATTACATGTTTAGCGTTCCCAGAAAATTTTAGGAATACTAAAATGGTTGTTAACATGACGGCTAAACCGCCAAGTCCTTTGATCATATCTCCTATATTAATACTGCTTAGTTTCTTAACAGCACTAGCTAGGACGGTTATTGCTCCTGCTAGTATTAGAACACCGATACTTCTTATTATACCCATTCCGCTAAGATCGGTCGTCCTCATAAATACGGCTAACCCTACAAGAAGTGCTCCGACGCCAAGTAAACCTTTAAGAAGATCGCCTGTATCTATGCTACCTAATTGTTTTACGGCTTGGGTTAGGACTAGGATTGAAGCTCCAAATATAACAAATCCTACGGACGTTAATATTAAACTCTTCGAACTAGCTTCTAACAATTTAGTGGCACCAACGAGTATACCTGTCAAACCTGCAATAGCGAGAAGACCCTTTACTACCCCTGCCCAATCAAGACTTGATAGTTTCTTCATTGCGCCAGCCAGTATAAGGACTGCTATTGATAAACCTATCATCCCCGTCGTTAAACTAGTCATTGCTAGAAATCCTTTGACTCCTGTGAGCGTACCGAACACGGCCATTGCGCCAAAGAGTTCAATAAACATTGCAGTCATAGCAGCTAAGGAAGTAGTAAGTTTTTCTGAATCAATCATCGATATAGTCAGTAGAGCAGCAGCTAATATGCCTATAGATATAGCAATTTTTAATAATACACCTGCTTTTAATTGTGATTGATAAGCCGCTAAACATCCTCTAACCCCATCGAAGATGCCAGTAATGCCCGATAGAAAACCGCCAGCACTATCCGTAATTCGTGTTAACGAATCGATAAATTTCTTTATCCCGTAAAGGATTGCTGCAAATAAACCGCTATTGATAAAGTCGAATATTGCGTTGAAATTCGCACCGTTTAACGAGTTAAGTATGCTCGCGCTCAGACCGCTAAATATCTTACCAATTGCGGTTGCTAGATTATAAAAGAAACCGAAGAAGTTCTTAAGGGCTTCGCCTAACTTAATAAGGGGTTGAAATCTCTCTTCTATTTGCCTAGTAAACTCATCAATACCGGTCATGTCGGGTGCTCTTACGGCTTTGAACGCGGATGCTATCAGGTCAGTAAACATCACAATACCTTCAGCAACCGGCTTCAAGACTTTACCGATGTTTTGAATTGCAACGCCAAATGTATCCGAAGACTTTAATGCATCACGAATAGCAACTATAAAATCCCCAATACCTCCGGTTAACGAAAGGAAATTACCAGTAACCGGAAATAATGCTTTAATAAGATCCAAAATTCCACTAACGATTGCTGTTATAGCCATTCTGCCAATATCAAGAAGGGCGAAGAAACCGGCGAAAGTCTTCGAGATATTTTTAACATCTTCGTTTCCCATTTTGATTCCATCTGTAAAACCTTTAAACGTGTTTGTTAAATTGCTAAAATCTAAACCTTCAAGTGCTTTAACCGCTTTGTCACTTGCGACTTTCATAAACCTCGAAAGAGACTCAAAAGCAGGATCAATAGCTTTGTTAATTTCGTTAATTAAAACTCGTAAAGCGTTTAAAGGTGCTATGAGATTAGCATGGAATGGAGTATAGAATTTTTCACCTATACGAGCTAATGCTGATTTAACGTTTGACATTGCTCCAGTGAAAGTCTTATTAGCAGCAGTCGCGTGTTCTCCGAAAGCCGAATCCATAGCATCTGCAAACATCTGAAAATCTACTTTACCTTTAGTAACCATATCTCTGACTTCGGCTTCGGTTATATTTAATTCCTTAGCTATGGTGGCCGCGGCGTTTATACCTCTAGACGATAGTCTTAATAAGTCGTCGCCCATTAAACGACCTTGTCCTGCGACCTTGGTAAACACATTACCTATATCCTCATACGAAGATCCCGCCATGGCGGCAACACCAGAGACCGCCCTCAAAGATTTACGCATGTCGTCGCCAGCCCGCATTCCGGAAGCTCCTAATTGTGATGCTACTTTGGCGGCGGCATCTAAAGAATATGCGGTCCCATCAACCGCGTAACTAGCATCCGCCATAGTCTTTTCGATATCCATCCCAAGACCTTCGAATTGGAACTTCGCTTGTTCGATATTAAGGGCTCTAGTCTTTCCTCCTTCAAATATAGATCCGAACATAGCACCGGCAATTCTTTTTCCAGCGTTAATTGCAGAATTTGTAATATTTGCGAGGGCTGTTACGGCCATGACCTCAAGAGCTGAAAACTTAAAACGAACGTTCTCTATAGCTCCGCTAAGACTTGACATGTTAACATTGTTAGCGGCGGCAGCGACATTTTCTAAACCTTTGGACGCTCCTGTTAAGTTTAAACTTTGCTTAAGCTTATCAAGAGTAGACATACTGGTTGAAACATTGCGTTCGAACTCTTTATTGTCAAACCGCATCTCAACAACTCTTGAATCGATTGTCCTGCTCATAGCTTAGTAACCTCCCTCCATGCTTCATTTACGATTTTGTCAAAAATAGGCTGGATAGCAGGATTGATGTAGTCTCGCCCCTGTACCCAGCCGCCGTTTCGAGTTCCGTGTCCGTACTGAAGTATTATGGCTATTGGAACTCCATTTTGAATGTTCGAATTGTAAAAAGTAATCCTTGCCGATTCTTGTTTGTGGACTATCTCATAACTCCACGATTTAGCTGTAAGACCGGAATCAACAGGTGTTGCAGACGCAAGGGCAGATACCCCCTCCCGACCGTACTTGTCGAGATCCCCGAGACGAACAACCTCTTTAGCTTTCTCTAAGAAACGTGTCAGTTTAGAGAAGTCGCCTTTTTGTCCGAACCTTATCATAGGAGATTCCTCCTTTTAGAAAAGCGTTAATTAGAAAGCAACGCCGGATTCTTCTCCCAGAGAAGCTTCGCTTCTTCGAGAGCTTTTTCAATTAACTTTTCAAGAGTTGCGGTAGAAACGAATAATCGAATAATGGCCGGAATATTGGGATAAACTCTTTCAATAACAGCAGCCAGTTTAAGATTTCCAGTTCCTCCGCCATATTCTCTTTCCGCCCAAGTTACTAGAGCGAACAATATTTGATCTAGCACTGTCCGCTGTTTTTTAACAATGAGTAAAATGATAAAAGCGATTGCCACAACGACAACCGCCACACTATCCCAATTGACTGCTAAGAACTCTAATATTTTCATTTTATCTCCCCTTTATCTGCTTGGAGGCGTTACTGTCCCCTTTCTAAATTGCGGGGCTATTATAGTTGCCCCCGCTATCCTGCTTGAAACCAGCAGCCTTTGCTGATTCAAAAGTTATTCCACCCTCTTTGTGATCTGACTTCGCAAGGTTGAGATATCCAGTAAGACCGGCTCCGATGATTACCTCGGCCAGACCGACAGCAGCCGTAAGCCACGCTGCCGTGGAAGTATACTCGTTTCTAATGCAGTAATACATCAGGACAAGAGCCTCCTGTGCGATGATAAATCCAGCAAGCACGACCAGAAGTGTCATTACCTTGCTCCATTCGCGCTTTTTCTTCACAGGCGCGGCGGTTTTATGCTTGCCCGGTTCCATTATGCTTTACCCATGAGCTGAGCGAAGCGGTAAAGCACCGTTACAAACTGCTCGCGAGTCAGAAGATCCTCCCACATATAGTTCGGATTTCCGTCCTTTCCGATTCCACCTCCCGCAATCAAACCGATTTCAGTAGCCCAAGTTCTAGCCTCTTTGCTGTATGTGTTGCTGTCGTTGTCCTTTAACTCTTTCCGCATTTCCAACCAGAGCTCCTTAAATTTTTCAACGTCCATGTCATCATCCTCCGTATTTATTTCAGTATTAAGCCGCTTGTTGACCTCATCTGCGATTTCCCCATGCCGGTTGTATAACCAGTCGCCAGGGCATGATTTGGATGCAAACCACCTGTGTACTGTCATATTCTGTTTATTAATCTGTCCAATTAAATTCTTATCAGCTTTCCACAACAATGCTTTAATGTTGTTTCTCTTACAGATATCCACCAAAAGATCAATCAATGATGCATATGCCTCGTCAGACACAGGCCACGGATCGGCGGCTACAGTATTTGCCACTTCAATGGTGATCGCTCTGTTATCATTAGATGAAGATGAGGTACACCATGTTCGATTGGCTTCGTCGACATACAATGCAATACGTCCGTCGCTCCCGATACCGTAATTACTGCTGGCTTTACGATCCGGGTTGGCGAAAAGATTGCCACAACTCTCAACACTAAGATTTCCAGCCATACAATGAATAGAGATGGTATCGATAATGTGATTACGCTTGCCAGAATTATTCGGTGATAATTTTGTATGTGTTACTAACGAACTATTACTCATTTATTTACCTCCTTCTTTGCGTATTTTATCCTTTTGTATTCAATTGTTTTCTACGAGCCGCATTCAGGGCATTGTTACGACTCATTATCTCTTTCTTGCCTCTCTTCTTTGGTGGCTGATTTTTAATATTACAAACTTTGATTAAAGCGAGAAGGCGATTAAGATGCCACTTTTGACACTCAAATGGGATGTTCAACGCAATCATCGAATAATAAATAATTTCCGCCGTAATTAATTCTCTGTTTGTTTTACTGATTTTTTCATCCGAAAAATAAGTAGCTGTCATCGGAGCTTCTATATATTCATTAATCTCAATAAGGTTTCTATTAGTCAGATAGTTATATACTTCTGGATCTACGTTCTGGGTAAGAGTCATAAATTTTATGTAATCCAAAGTTTCTTCGGACGATTTTTCATTCTTGGTCAGGAACGCTTTGCACCATTTAGACTCCCATTTTGAAAGAGAGACGAGGGAATGCTCCAGTGACAACGTCTGCTCTTTTGTAGAGACGAACTCTTGTTTAATTTTGTCCCATTGTTCAACAGCTGGTATTGTAATCCGAAGCATTCTTCAACCCTCCTTAACATTTTTTATTGATGCGTAACCGGAGCCGGTGTTGACTGAGTAGTCGCTACTGGAATAATGCCGTTCACAAACTTAGCTGCTGTATCCGCATCGGTAGCTAGTTCCATAAATAATTGAGAATAGGCCTCGGTTTGAGAAAAAGCTGTAGAAAGTTCTTCGGACTTGATAAACCTCTTTCCATCCGGAGATTTTTCACCGTAAGCTTTAAGAATGATCTCTTTGAAAGTCTTAATGATTCTTTCGCCATCCTGTGCAGAAACAATCCTATTGAGCATTTGGGCCATGCCGCCAGAAACACCCATCTCCATTTCCAAGACCTCTGCCTTAGAAAGATTGAAGTAGAAATCCTCGGTTCTTTGATTTCCATCGAAATCCTCATAAGTAATGGTTTTTTTCAACATAATAAATTTTCTCCTTTCAATAATTAGAAATAGGGGAGCCGCCAGCCCATCACTGAATATGACTCCCGCAAAACAAATGGAATACTATTAGTCATAGACCGTTGATTGTATTGGGTTTCCGATATTATCCAGAATCAATTCACTGTCTGAATCTCCCAAATACGCATAGAATTGGAAAAGCTCTCTAATTTCCGAAATCAAAGGTAGTCTTGCCGAAGTATTAGAAGAACCATATAATACTTCTTCTATACCTCTTAAAACATTTACCAAACCGGATGATT